>CAZNMK010000167.1:0-3164 GCA_964574045.1 uncultured Roseovarius sp.
CGTGGCTCATTTCGGCGGCGCTGCTGCACTCGGCGGTGGTGGTGGAAAAGCGCGAAACGCTGAAAAGCTGGACCATCCTCCTGGCCATCATCGCCTTCGGCTTTTCCATGATCGGCGCCTTCATCACCCGCTCGGGCATCATCACCTCGGTCCATGCCTTCGCCACCGACCCCGAGAGGGGCGTCTTCCTGCTGGGTATCCTGGCGGCGTTCATGATGCTGGGGCTCACGCTTTTCGCCGCCCGCGCCGGCGCGATGCAGGCGCGCGGGGTCTTCGCCCTTGTCAGCCGCGAATCGGCGCTCGTGGTGAACAACATCCTCCTGGCGGTGGCGGCCTTCGTCGTTTTCGTCGGCACCATCTGGCCGCTCGTGGCCGAGATGTTCTTCGACCGCAAGCTGAGCGTCGGACCGCCCTTTTTCAACCTCGCCTTCACGCCCTTCATGGTGGTGCTGGGGCTCGTGTTGCCGCTGGGCGCGATGCTGGCTTGGAAGCGCGCGCGCGCGGGGCGCGTGGCGCGCCGGCTGGTGCCGGCCTTCTTGCTGGCGCTGGCGGCGGGGGCGCTGGCCTGGGCGATGCAGACGGGGCAGAGCGCCGTCGGCCCGGTGGGCCTCTTCCTGGCGGCCTGGCTGGTGGCGGGCGCGGCCACCGATCTGTGGACGCGGACCGGCAATGGCGAGGGCCGCCTGCGCCGGCTGCGCCGGCTTCCGCGCGCCGACTGGGGCAAGGCCACCGCCCATGCCGGGCTGGGCGTCACCATCGCCGGCATCGCCGCGATGACCGCCTGGCAGGCCGAGGATATCCGCGTCGTGCAGGTCGGCGACAGCTACGAGGTGGCGGGCTTTACCCTGACGCTGACCGGGGTGCGAGAGGTCGAAGGCCCGAACTATATGGCCACCGTGGCCGATCTGACGCTGGCACGCGAGGGGCGGCAGATTTCCACCATGCACCCCGAAAAACGCAACTACCCGGTGGCGCGGATGCCCACCACCGAGGCGGCGCTCGACAACGGCTTTCTGCGCGACGTCTATGTCGCGCTGGGCGATCCGCAGGCCGGCGGCGGCTGGGCCATGCGCACCTATTACAAGCCGCTGGCGAACTGGATCTGGGGCGGTGCCATCCTGATGGCCATTGGCGGCGCGCTGTCGCTCTCGGACCGCCGCTATCGCGTCGCCGCGGGCGCACGCCGGGCGCGGCAACAGGCGGTGGCGGCGGAATGAAACGGCTGGCGGTCATCCTCTGCCTGCTGCTGGCGGCGGCGCCGGGCCTTGCCGTGCAGCCCGACGAGGTGCTCGACGACCCCGCGCTGGAGGCGCGTGCGCGCGAGATTTCCGCCGGCCTGCGCTGTCTTGTCTGCCGCAACGAGAGCATCGACGAATCGAACGCCGATCTCGCCCGCGACCTGCGGCTGCTGGTGCGCGAGCGGGTGCTGGCCGGCGACAGCAACGAAGAGGCCGTCGCCTATATCGTCGACCGATACGGCGAATACGTGCTGCTCAGGCCCCGGACGGACGGCGCCAACCTGATCCTCTGGCTGGCCGGTCCCCTGATGCTGATCGTCGCGGGCGGGGTCGGGCTGGTCTTTCTGCGCCGCAGGGCGCGGGCGGCGGAACCGGCGGCGGCGCTGAGCGATGCGGAAAAGGCCAGGCTGCGCGAAATCCTGGATGACTGACGCGCGGTCGGGGTTTGCCCGGCGCGGGCTTTGCCGCTAATGCGGTATTCGATCGGATGGATTCAAACGTTCGCGTTCCGAGGGCATGCGGCCGCCCGGGTGGGCGCGAATGCGCCCGCCTTGGGCCGGACGGTATGAATTCAATCAAATGCAGCAGGCCCCGGAACAGGGTCAACACCGGCCCGGCAGGAGACCCAAGTGAAGGACTACCAGACCATCGCCCTCGACGTCGCCGACGATATCGCCGTCCTGCGGCTGAACCGACCCGACCGGATGAACGCGCTCAATACCCAGATGCGGGCCGAGATCACCGATGCCGCGCGGCTGGCGCCCGCGAAGGCGCGGGTGCTGGTCATTACCGGCCAGGGGCGCGCCTTCTGCTCGGGCCAGGACCTCAGCGATGGCGGCAATGCCGCGACGCTCGACCTCGAACGCGTGGTGCGCGACGAATACGTGCCGATGGTCAAGGCGATAAGCGACTGCCCGGTGCCCACGATCGCGGCCGTCAACGGGCCGGCGGCGGGGGCGGGCGCCAATCTGGCGCTGTGCGCCGATGTGGTGATCGCCACCGAGAGCGCCTATTTCCTGCAGGCCTTCACCCGCATCGGGCTGATGCCCGACGCCGCCGGCACTTGGTGGCTGCCCCGACAGATGGGCATGGCCAAGGCGATGGGCGCGGCGCTCTTTGCCGAACCGGTCAGCGCGCGCGACGCCGATGACTGGGGCATGATCTGGGAGGCGGTGCCCGATGCCGGGTTCGAGGCGCACTGGCAGGCGCGTGCGGCGCATCTGGCCAAGGGGCCGACGCTGGCCTACCGCAACCTCAAGCGCGCCCTGCGGGATAGCTGGCAGAACGGGTTCGACGGACAGCTGGCGCTCGAGGCGGCGCTGCAGGGCGACCTGGGCGGCACCCGCGATTTCCGCGAGGGCGTTGTCGCCTTTCACGAAAAGCGCGCCCCCGGGTTCGAGGGGCGCTGAGGCACGCCGGGGCCTGACCCAAGGCCTCGATCCGCCGGAACGAAATGCCCCGGCGCAGCGGCCGGGGCGGGCGGGATCGCCCGCTAGAGCGTGTCGCGCCTGATCGGAATCACCCGCCCGTCGTCGAACCGTTTCCAATTGAACGCGACATACTCTAAACGCGCGCGGGGCCTTTGCCGGCCCCGGCGCCTCAGCGGTTTTCGATGTCGACGTAGTCGCGCAGCGGCGCCCCCATGTAGAGCTGGCGCGGGCGGCCGATCTTGAGCTGCGGGTCGGCGATCATCTCCTTCCACTGCGAGATCCAGCCGACGGTGCGGCTGACCGCGAAGATGGGCGTGAACATCGAGGTCGGAAAGCCCATCGCCTCGAGAATGATGCCGGAATAGAAATCGACATTCGGAAACAGCTTCTTGGAGGCGAAATAATCATCCTCCAGCGCCTGTTTTTCCAGTTCCTTGGCGACCTGCAGGGTCGGGTTGTCCTCGATCCCCAGCAGTTCCAGCACTTCGTCGGCCGA
>CAZNMK010000167.1:3174-6548 GCA_964574045.1 uncultured Roseovarius sp.
GGCGCGCGGGTCGAAGTTCTTGTAGACGCGGTGGCCGAAACCCATCAGGCGGAAGGGGTCGTCCTTGTCCTTGGCGCGGGCGATGAATTCGGGGATGCGGTCGGGGCTGCCGATCTCCTTGAGCATCTCCAGGCAGGCCTGGTTGGCGCCGCCATGCGCCGGCCCCCACAGACAGGCGATGCCGGCGGCGATGCAGGCAAAGGGGTTGGCGCCGGAACTCGATGCCAGCCGCACCGTCGAGGTCGAGGCGTTCTGTTCGTGGTCGGCATGCAGGGTGAATATCCGGTCCATCGCGCGGCTGAGGATCGGGTTGACCTCGTAATCCTCGGCCGGCACGGCAAAGCACATGCGCAGGAAATTCGAGGCGTAGTCGATATCGTTGCGCGGATAGACGAAAGGCTGGCCGATGGTGTACTTGTAGGCCATCGCGGCGATGGTCGGCATCTTGGCGACCATGCGGATCGAGGCGACCTCGCGCTGCCAGGGGTCGTTGATGTCGGTGCTGTCGTGATAGAAGGCCGACAGCGCGCCGACCATGCCGACCATGATCGCCATCGGGTGCGCGTCGCGGCGAAAGCCGCGGAACAGGAAATGCATCTGTTCGTGCAGCATCGTGTGGTTGGTGACGCGGGCCTCGAAATCCTCCAGCTGCGCGGCCGAGGGCAGATCGCCATAGAGCAGCAGATAGCACACTTCGAGGAAGTGCGATTTCTCGGCCAGCTGGTCGATGGGATAGCCGCGGTGCATCAGCAATCCCTTTTCGCCGTCGATGAAGGTGATGGTGCTGTCGCAGCTGGCGGTCGAGGTGAAGCCCGGATCGTAGGTAAAGACCCCCGCCTGCGCATAGAGCTTGCGGATGTCGACCACGTCGGGGCCGGCGGTGGGGGTAAAGACCGGCAGGTCGTATTCCTTGTCGCCGATCGTCAGCTTCGCGGACTTGGTACTCTTGGGCATCGGCTTCCTCCGTCGTTGCGCCCCGCGCGCGGGCTCGGGCGATGATTCTCATTGGCCTTGCGGGACGGTCATCCGCGGTCGCGGGCGGCTTCCCCGAGCCGGGCGAGGGATTCCTCCCGCCCGAGCACAAGCAACATGTCGAACACGCTCGGTGTCGCGGTGCGCCCGGCCAGCGCAGCGCGCATCGGGGCGGCCAGCTTGCCGAACTTGGTATCGATGGATGCGGCGAACTGCATCGCTGCAGCTTCCAGATCCTCGCGCGTCCACCTAGCATTTCGCAGATGCGGCGTCAATTCTGACAGTATGCCACGGGATACATCATCCAGTGCAGCGGCCGCCGCCGCATCCGGTTCGATCGGCCGATCGTTAAGTATAAATGCCGCTTTGTCAATAAGTTCCGCAAAGGTCTTTACCCTGTCCTTGAGACAGTAGAGCGCGCTCTCGAGCTGCTTCATCCGCGCATCCGGCAAAGGGGGCGCGCCGGTGGCCCGCAGATAGTCCGCCAGCCCATGCAGCAGCGCAGCATCCTCCATCGCGGCGATGTGGCGGCCCGAGAGGTTTTCGAGCTTCTTGAGGTCGAACCGGGCCGGGGCCTTGCCGATGCCATCGAGGTCGAACCATGCCTGTGCCTGCGCGTCGGTAAAGAACTCGTCGTCGCCGTGACTCCATCCCAGCCGGGCCAGATAGTTGCGCATCGCCGCCGCCGGATAGCCCATCTTGCGGTATTCGGCGGCCGACAGCGCCCCGTGGCGTTTGGACAGCTTCCTGCCGTCGGGGCCGTGGATCAGCGGAATATGGGCATAGACCGGCAGGGGCCAGTTCATCGCCCGGTAGATCGTCATCTGGCGCGCGGCATTGTTGAGGTGATCGTCGCCGCGGATGACGTGGGTCACGCCCATGTCGTGATCGTCCACCGCCACCGCCAGCATGTAGACCGGCGTGCCGTCGCTGCGCAGCAGCACCATGTCGTCCAGCTGATCGTTGCGGATGGTGACATCGCCCTGCACGCGGTCGCGGATCACCGTCTCGCCCTCGCGCGGGGCCTTGATGCGGATCGCGAAGGGCGCGTCCGGGTGGGTCGAGGGATCGGCGTCGCGCCACGGGCTTCGATAGAGAGTCGACCGCCCCTCGGCCCGCGCCGCCTCGCGGAAGGATTGGATTTCGTCCCGTGTCGCAAAACACTTGTAGGCCATTCCCGATGCAAGCAGCTGTTGCGCCACCTCGGCGTGGCGGGGCGCGCGCGCGGCCTGGCTGACGGCCTCGCCGTCATGCTCGAGCCCCAGCCACGTCAGCCCGTCGAGGATCGCCTGCGTGGCCTCGGAGGTAGAACGGGCGCGGTCGGTATCCTCGATCCGGAGCAGGAACCTGCCGCCGCGGCCGCGGGCGTAAAGCCAGTTGAACAGCGCGGTGCGCGCGCCGCCGATATGCAGGAAACCCGTGGGCGAGGGGGCGAACCGGGTGACGACGGTATCGGGCATCTTGGCGGAGCCTTTCCGGGGTTAACCTTGTGGTAACTGTTTTGGGGATAGCGGTTGACGGACTGTCTATCGGCACGCCGGAAGGGAGACAAGTCTTGGCGCCGATGCATCGCCCGGTCTCGGCCTGTGTCGCCGCCTGGCTGGCGCAGCGCGGGCAACTGACCTGCTGGGCGCCGGTGGCGATGGCCGCCGGCATCGGGGCCTATTTCGCGTTGACGACCGAACCGGGCGCACCGCTCTACCTGGGCGTGGCGGCGTCGGCGGCGGTCAGCGCCGGGCTGGCGCGGCGCGCGGGCATCGCCGCGGCGCCGCTTCTGTGGCTGCCGGTGCTGATGGCGCTGGGGTTCTGCCTTGCCGGTGCGCGGGCGCATCTCGTCGCCGGGCCGGTGCTGGAATGGCGCTATTACGGGCCGGTTGAGGGGCGGGTCGCGGGCATCGACCGTTCGGCCTCGGACGCGCTGCGGCTGACGCTCGACCGCGTGGTGCTGGCCGACATGCCCCTGGGGCGGACGCCGGCGCGGGTGCGGGTGGCGCTGCACGGGCAGGGGCACGAGGCGGGGATCGTTCCGGGGCTGACGGTGATCCTGACCGCCCACCTGGCGCCGCCCGCCGGGCCGGCCGAACCGGGCGGTTTCGATTTTCGCCGGCACGCCTGGTTCCAGGGCCTGGGCGCGGTGGGTTATACCCGAACGCCGGTGCTGGCGCTGGCGGAACCCGTGGGCGGGCAGTGGCTTTTCCGGGCGCGGATGTGGCTCTCGGCGCGGGTGCAGGCGGCGCTGCCGGGCGAGGCGGGCGCCTTTGCCGCCGCCATCGTGACCGGCGACCGATCCGGCATCGGGCAGCCGGTGCTGGAGGCGCTGAGGCGCTCGAACCTCGCCCATCTGCTGGCGATCTCGGGGTTGCATATGGGGCTCCTGGCCGGGGTCGTGCTGGGGGCGGTGC
>CAZNMK010000168.1:0-6525 GCA_964574045.1 uncultured Roseovarius sp.
CGGCATCTCGGGGGCGATCCAGCACCTGGCGGGGATGAAGGATTCCAAGGTCATCGTCGCCATCAACAAGGACGAGGAGGCGCCGATCTTTCAGGTCGCCGATTACGGCCTCGTCGCCGACCTCTTTCAGGCCGTGCCCGAACTGACCGAAAAACTGGGCTGAGCGACGCCAGCGTGGCGCGATGAACGGCCCGCCCGGCAAGGGCGGGCCATTTCCGTTCGCATGTCAGCCCTCCGGTGCAATCCCCACCGCCGGGCAGAGCGCCCGGGCGATGCGGCGATGCCCGGCCGCGTCGAAAACCGCGCCCGGCGATGCCGGGCCCGTATCCCGCCGGCCATCGAGCCGCGTCTCGACGATGGCCCGCACCTCCCCGCGCAGCCGGTTCAGCATCGCGCCGTCGACCAGCGCCGGATCGGCCCAGACCTCCGGCCGGTCGGCGTCAACGTCCGGGGCGCGCGCCGACAGCCACAACAGCACCACCGGCACGCCGATGCGGCGAATGAGCGCCCTCATGCCGGCGACCCAGGCCGCGCCCAGCTCGTCGCGCAGGACGGCAAAGCGTTCCGGCGACCGCGCCCGCAGCGTTCCCAGCATGTGCCGGGTAAAGCTGAACTCGCAGAAATCCACATCCTCAAAGAGCCTCTGCAACGCCGGGCTGGCCTGCAGGAAACGGTCGTTCCGGCGGGGATGCACGCTGTAGAACCGGTTCGACATGTTGGTGGCGCAGGGCACCTGCAACACGCCGAGCCGCGCGCGCCCCACGCAATCCAGCAGCGCACGATCGCCGGCAAAGGCATCGACCCCGGCATTGGGCCAGCCGAAGTTGACGCAGGTCGTGCCGCTCATCTCTTCCAGCAGGTCGGGCCACGGACAGGCAATGCCCCTGCCGAATGTCTCGGTCCCGCCGAGGCAGGCGATGAAATCGCCCTCCAGCCGCCGGCGCGGGCCGCGAAACAGCAGCTTCGAGCCGTCATAGCGGCATTGTTCCAGCGCGTGGGGCCCCCGCCCCGCGGACTTGTGCAGCATCGCGCCCACCCCCGATCTTCTCACCCGTCGTCCAGATTCGGGCCGGCGCGTTGAAAATCCGCTAATGCGGGCATTTGCCGCAAGTTTTAGGGGGCCGGGCCGTACCGGTTTGGCATCGCCCGCGCCGCGGCCCCTTGCGGGGCAGAGCCCCCCGCGCCTATGGTGGCGCCGATTTGAAAGACGGATGAACGATATGGGGGCGGGCCGATGGAGATACGCAAGGTGGGCGTCGTGGGCGCCGGGCAGATGGGCAACGGGATCGCGCATGTGCTGGCGGCGGCCGGATACGAGGTGCTGCTCACCGACATCACGCAGGAGGCGCTGGACAAGGGGCTGGCCAACATCCGCGGCAACATGGAACGGCAGGTTGCGCGCGGCAAGCTGGAAGAGGCCGAGATGGAGGCGGCGCTGGCCCGTATCGCCCCGACGCTGACGCTGACCGATCTGGGCAACGCCGACCTGGTGATCGAATCGGCGACCGAGCGCGAAACCGTCAAGCAGGCGATCTTCGAGGATCTGGTGCCGCATCTGCAGCCGCACACGATCCTGACCTCGAACACCTCGTCCATCTCGATCACCCGGCTCGCCAGCCGCACCGACCGGCCGGAAAAGTTCATGGGCTTTCATTTCATGAACCCGGTGCCGGTGATGCAGCTGGTGGAACTCATCCGCGGCATCGCCACCGACGAGGAGACGTTCCGTGCCTGCAAGGCGGTCGTCGACCGGCTGGGCAAGACCGCCGCCACCGCCGAGGATTTTCCCGCCTTCATCGTCAACCGCATCCTCATGCCGATGATCAACGAGGCGGTCTATACGCTCTACGAGGGCGTGGGCTCCGTCACCTCGATCGATACTTCGATGAAACTCGGGACCAATCACCCGATGGGGCCGCTCGAACTGGCGGATTTCATCGGCCTCGATACCTGCCTTGCGATCATGAACGTGCTGCATGACGGGCTCGCGGACACGAAGTACCGGCCCTGCCCGCTCCTGACCAAATATGTCGAGGCCGGCTGGCTGGGCCGCAAGACCGGGCGGGGTTTCTACGACTATCGCGGCGACACGCCGGTGCCGACGCGCTGACCTGCCTGCCCGGCGGCAGGGCGGTGGCTGGCGTTTGACGGATGCCGCCCAAGCCGTCATTCTGGGGCTTTACCCGACCCGGGAGGCCCGATGACGCGCCAGACCAGGCTGATCCTCTGCCCGCTCAACCTGCGCCACGTCAAGGTCGAGCACCGCGCCTATAGCGAGGCGGTCGAGATGGCGCGCCGGCGCGGCGCCCGGCTGATCGTCGCCACGGTCGCGCCCGAGATCGAGCGCAACCTCAACATCTACGACTCCGACGCCTACTGGGGCGAGCAATTGCGCGCCTTTCTCGCCGCCCACCCGGCCGACGGGGTCGAGGTCGAGGCGGTCGTGCGCAAGGGCGCGGTCCATCGCCAGATCGTGCGGCTGGCGCAGGAACGCGGGGTCGACCTGATCGTGATGGAGGCCGCCAACCCGCGGGTGCAGGACTATCTGCTCGGCACCACCGCCAGCCATGTCGTCACCCACGCCGAATGCTCGGTCTACGTGGTGCGCGGATAGCGGCGGCTCAGGCCGCGTGGCGACCGTAATAGAGGCCGACGACATGCTCGGCCTCGGCGAAAAAGAGCCAGCGCGAGGCGGCGACGCCCGCCAGATGGCTCAGCGCGGCGAGCGCCGCAGCGACATGCCCCGCCGGCACGAGCAACAGCAGCACCGGCACCGCGTAGCCGAGCCCCAGCGCGATGACCCGCAGCTTGAGCGCGTGCCGGCGGCCGACCCGATAGGCGAATTCGCGCAGCAGGTAGTTGCTGCCGGTATGGGGCGGAGCAAAGCTGCGCACCCGGCCGATGGCGCCCAGCCCCGTGGCGGTGGCCAGCGTCGTGCCGCTCTGCCCCAGCGCGCGGTCGCCGCGCCACCACCACGCGATCTGCGCCGCCCCCGCGAGCGGCAGCAGCACCAGCGCCGCGCGCACCTGCCCCGCGAGCAGCGCACCGCCCGCCAGCGCCAGCGCCAGATAGAGCGCCGGCGTCAGCCATGTCTTCCACCTGGGCACGGTGGCGAGCTGGGCATAGATCATCGCGGTGCAGAATACCGTGCCCAGCGACAGCACCGCGCCGATCGCGCCCAGGACCGGCCGGACCTCGCCCTGAAAGACCAGCCCGGCGCCATATAGCGCCATCGCCAGCAGGGCCGCGACCGACACCGCCCCCTCGCGGCTGAGCCACGACGTGCGCCACTGGCTGAACGCCTTCATCGCCCGCTCGGGGTGGCCGAGATGAAAGGTCGATGCCACCAGCCCGCCCACCGCCAGCGCATAGGCAACGATGAAAAAGACCAGCGCCACCCAGCCGGTGACAACCGGAAACCCGGCGCCGAGAAAGGCCAGCAGGCCGAAACCGGCCCCCGAAAGCGTGGTGAAGAGGATGACGGACGGCGCCGGATGCATCAGAGCTTCTCCAGCGCGCGGTCGAGCCAGGCGATGAACCCCTTCGCCTCGCCCGCCACAGGTTCGAGCCACGTCTGCTGCGTCTCCGCCTCGGCCGATTGCAGGCTGTCTCGGGTGCGGGGGGGCAGGTACTTGTTGACCGGCCTCGTGCCCTGCTCGGGCATCAGGTCGAAACCGCCGCGCTCGGCCACCAGCCGGGAAACATCGCTGCCCGGGTCGCCCAGATCGCCGAAATGCCGCGCCTTGGCCGGGCAGGTGCGCACGCAGGCGGGCACGCGGTCCTCCTCGGGCAGGTTTTCGTTGTAGATGCGGTCGACGCAGAGCGTGCATTTCTTCATCACCCCCTCGGCCGCGTCCATCTCGCGCGCGCCGTAGGGGCAGGCCCAGGCGCAGAGCCCGCAGCCGATGCAGTCGCTCTCGTTGACCAGAACGATCCCGTCCTCGGCCCGCTTGAAGCTGGCGCCGGTGGGGCAGACGGTGACGCAGGGCGCGTCCTGGCAATGCAGGCAGGATTTGGGGAAATGCACCAGCTGCGCGGCGCCGCCGTCCTCTGGCGTCACCTCGTAGCTGTGGATGCGGTTGAGGAACGTGCCCGAGGGATCGGCGCCGTAGGGCTGCTGGTCGGAAAGCGGCGCGCCGTAGTTCTCGGTGTTCCAGCCCTTGCAGGAAATCACGCAGGCATGGCATCCGACGCAGGTGTCGAGGTCGATCACCAGCCCCATCCTGCGCCCGGTCTTGTCGGGAAGCCCGGTCATTTCCCCACCTTCCACCGCAATTCGTCAGGCCCCTTGCCCACGGGCGAATCGATCGACCCGAACGCCGGGTGGCTCTGCGCCGGCGGCTCGGTCTTTTCGATCTTCACCCGCAGGTCGAACCACGCCGCCTGCCCGGTCACCGGATCGGAATTGGCCCAGCGCAGCCCGTCGCCCTTTTCGGGCAGCAACTCGTGGATGAGGTGGTTGAGCAGAAAGCCGCGCGTCGCCTCCGGCGCGTCGTCGGCGAGCGCCCAGGCGCCCTTGCGCTTGCCGATGGCGTTCCAGGTCCAGACCGTATCGGGGTTGAGCGCGGCCATATGCGCCACCGGCACCACGATCTGCCCGTGCACGGAACTGACGCGTGCCCAGTCCCCTTCGGCAAAGCCATGCGCCCGCCAGACGCGGGTGGGCAGGTAGAGCGGGTTTTCGCCGTAAATCTGGCGCAGCCAGGCGTTCTGGGAACCCCAGCTGTGATACATCGCCATCGGCCGCTGGGTGAGCGCGTGGAGGGGATATTCGTCCGTGTCCACGCTCTCGTCCTCGAGCGGCGCATACCAGACCGGCAGCGGGTCCATCGCCACCCTCAGCCGTTCGCGCAGATGCTCGGGCGGCTGCCGCGGGCCGTGCCCCTCTGCCGCGCGCTGGAAACGGCGCATGGTCTCGGAATAGATGTCGAAGACATAGGGCTGCGGGGAATCGTAGAGCCCCATGCCCACGGCCCAGTCCTGATAGGCGCGGTTCCAGGGCTTCATATAGGCGGCCTCGGGCGGGATGTGCTTGATGAAGAAACCGCCATTGGCGATATAGCTTTGCAGCTGCTTGGGGTTCGGCGCGCCGCGCCCGTGGGTCAGCCCCGACCGCCCCATTCGCCAGCCCGCCAGCGGCCCGATGCCGGGCTTGCGTTCGTGATTGGCGATGTAGTCGGCGTAATCGGCGTAAAGCGGCGCGCCCGCGTCGTCGACGAAACCCGGCAGGCCCAGGCGATTGGCCAGGTCGATCAGCACGCTCTGAAAGCCGCGCACGCCGGCGTGTCCGGGCCGGTCGGGCTCGACCACGGGCCAGCGGATCGCATCCGCCGCGGCGTCGGCCTCACTGATCGGGCGGTCAAGCAGCGAGATGCAGTCGTGCCGTTCCAGATAGGTGGTATCGGGCAGCACCAGGTCGGCATAGGCCACCATTTCCGACGAATAGGCGTCCGAGTAGATGATCCGCGGGATCGTGTACTCGCCGCTCTCGTCGGTATCGGTAAGCATCTCGATCACGCGGGCCGTGCCCATCGACGAATTCCAGGCCATGTTCGCCATGTAGAGAAACAGCGTGTCGATCCGGTACGGGTCGCCGGCATGGGCGTTGGCGATGACCATGTGCATCAGCCCGTGCGCCGACAGCGGGTTTTCCCACGAAAACGCCTTGTCGATGCGTACCGGGTTGCCGTCATCGTCGAGCGCCAGGTCCTCGGGTCCGCGGGGAAAGCCCAGGTGAGGGCCGTCGAGCGGGCGGTCCGGCGCGGCCTTGCAATGGGGCGTGGGATGGGCCGAGACCGGCTTGGGATAGGGCGGCTTGAACCTGAAACCGCCGGGCACCTCGACGCTGCCGAGCAGGATCTGCAGGACGTGCAGCGCGCGGGCGGTCTGAAAGCCGTTGGAATGCGCCGAAATCCCGCGCATGGCGTGAAAGCTGACCGGCCGGCCGCGCATCGTCGCGTGCGTCTCGCCCCGGAAATCGGTCCATTGCCGGTCGAGCACGATCTCTTCTTCGAAGGCCACCCGCGCCAGCTCGGCGGCGATGGCGCGGATGCGTTCGGCCGGCACGCCGCAACGCCCGGCCACGGCCTCTGGCGCGTAGTCCCCGGACAGATAGCGCGCGGCGATCAGGTGCATCGCCGGCTTGTGGGTGATGTGCCCCTCGCGGTGT
Organism: uncultured Roseovarius sp.; assembly: GCA_964574045.1. Classification (GTDB taxonomy): domain Bacteria; phylum Pseudomonadota; class Alphaproteobacteria; order Rhodobacterales; family Rhodobacteraceae; genus Roseovarius. The sequence continues at coordinate 6,170 of CAZNMK010000168.1, forward strand.
GTGGCCGACAGGTCGGGGCGCACGCCGGGGCGGTCGAACGGCGCCGGCTTGCCGGTTGTCCGGTCGATCACCTGCGGCGTGCCCTGGGCGTCGCGCAGGAAGAGCCCGAAATCGGGCGACCTGGAATCGCGGTTCACCAGGAAGGGCGCGTTGGTATAGCGCGCCAGGTAGTCGAGGTCGATCCGCCCCGCCTTGAGGAGGCAGTGGACCAGCGACAGGACGAAGAGCCCGTCGGTGCCCGGCGCTATCCCGACCCAGTCGTCGGCCACTGCGTTGTAGCCCGTGCGCACCGGGTTGACGCCGATGATCCGCGCGCCGCGTTCCTTGAGCCGCGCGATCCCCATCTTGATGGGGTT
>CAZNMK010000169.1:0-6455 GCA_964574045.1 uncultured Roseovarius sp.
TCGGTGATCAGCATCTTCATCGACGGCTTGAAGGTATAGGGTCCGAGCTGAAAGACCGCATCCTCGGACTGTTCGTGCTGGCGCAACTGCGCCCGGATGCGCGCCAGCAGCACCGGAAACTTGAAGGGTTTCGCGACATAGTCGTTGGCGCCCGCATCGAGCCCCAGGATGGTGTCTGCGTCGCCGTCATGACCCGTCAGCATCAGGATCGGCGCCTTGACGCCCTGCTTGCGCATCAGCCGGCACAACTCGCGCCCGTCGGTATCCGGCAGGCCGACATCGAGAATCACCAGGTCGAATATGGTGTCCCTGACCCGTGTCGTCGCCTCGGCGCCGCTGCCGGCCTCGAAGACGTCGAAATCCTCGGTCATCACCAGCTGTTCGCCCAGTGCCTCGCGCAGGTCCGCGTCGTCGTCGACCAGCAGGATTTTCTTCAACTGTGCCATCGCGATGTCCTCGTGCTTTGCATCCGATCTGATACGCAAGCGGTCGCGAGGCAAGGTTTGTGACCGGCTGCTCACGGCCAAGTGTTGGCGCCCATGCGATTGTTTCAATTCGTTGCAAAGGGCGGTAAAGGAAAGCGCCGGTTCAAGACAATGGATACCCGCACATGAGCCTCGCCCCCGACATCGCCGAAACATGCGCCCGGGCACGTTCCGATCTGCGCATGGGTGTGCCGGTCGCGCTGGTCGGTGCCGACGGTGCGGCAGGGGTGCTGATGCTGGCCGCCGAAACGCTGGGTCCGGCGCGGCTGAACGATATCCTGGCGCTGGGGGGCGAGCCGGTCCTGGCGATCAGCGCGCGGCGCGCCGAAACGCTGAAGGCGCGGCCCTATGACGGCGACCTGGCGCGCATCCCGCTGCCGCCCGATGCCACGCCGGACTGGGTGCGCGCGGTGGCCGATCCGGCCGACGATCTGCGCATGCCGATGAAGGGGCCGCTGCTGGCGCGGCGCGACGGGCCGGCCGACCTGCACCGGCTGGCGCTGAAACTGGTCAAGTCGGCGCGGCTGCTGCCCGCGGCGCTGGTCCTGCCGATGAACGGTGTGGCGGGCTTTGCCGCCGCGCGCCGCCTGACGGCGATCGACGCCGCGGCGGCGGCGGTGCATCTCGAGGCGGTGAGCCCGCTCGACCCGGTGGTCAGCGCCCGCCTGCCGCTGGCGGTTTCGGAAGCCGGACGCCTGCACGTCTTCCGTCCCGAGGATGGCGGCGAGGAGCACTATGCCGTCGAGATCGGCACGCCGCCGCGCGACGCCCCGGTGCTGGCGCGGCTGCATTCGGCCTGTTTCACCGGCGATCTGCTCGGCTCGCTCAAATGCGATTGCGGCCCGCAGCTGAGGGGCGCGCTGGCGCAGATGGGGGCCGAGGGTGCCGGCGTGCTGCTCTACCTCAACCAGGAGGGGCGCGGCATCGGGCTGGCCAACAAGATGCGCGCCTATTCGCTGCAGGACCAGGGCTTCGACACGGTCGAGGCCAATCACCGGCTGGGCTTCGAGGATGACGAGCGCGATTTCCGAATCGGCGCGGAAATACTCAAGCGGCTGGGCTTCTCGGCGGTCAGGCTGCTGACCAACAACCCGGCCAAGATCGAGATGATGCGCCGCTGCGGCATCGAGGTGGTCGAACGGGTGCCGCTCAGGGTGGGCGAGACGGCGCAGAACCGGGCCTACCTGGCTATCAAGGCGAAGAAATCCGGCCACCTGCTCTGATCGGACGGGCGGCAATGCGGTCGCGGGCGGGCGGGTGGCGCCAGCCGAGGCGGGATGTTCCACGCAAGAAGATGCGCTTTTTGCCGTCTTTCCGCCCGGCGCAGGCGTGCAGCGTGTTGCAGGTCAGCTGGGAACGGCACGGGGCCCTGGCATCGCGCGGCCGTCGCTCATGCGGAATCCATCGTCTCAGCCCTTGATGCGGGCCGCCGCCACCCCCTTGCCCAGCTTGAGCGTGTAGGCGGCGAGTTCTTCCAGCGCGGTTGTGGCGGTGGCGGCGTCGCCGGCCGCTATGGCGTCGGCGATGCGGGTGTGCATGTCGACGATCGCCTCGCGCGAGCGAGCGGTGAAGGTGATCATGTTCATCAGCGGCTGCATCGCCTCGACCGCGCCGGCGAGCTGGTAACTGAGCACCGGATTTTGCGCCGCGTCGACCAGCGCGCGGTGAAAGGCGACATCCGAGGCGCAGAAACCTTCGTCCGAGAGCGCCGGGTCCGACTGGCGGGCGATCTCGGCGCGCATGGTCGCCAGGTGTTCGCCCTCGCGACGGGCCGCGGCCAGAGCGATGCAGGCCCCCTCGAGCGCGTAGCGCGCCTCGCAGGCGGTGGCGAAACTGACCGCGTTCATCGACAACAGCAGCGTCGCGGTGGTGATCTGCTGGCCGTGTGCCTCGGCATAAGAGAGCCGGTTGACGAAGGCACCGCCAAAGGCGCCGCGCTCGGTACGGATCAGCGACTGTGCGGCCAGCCGTTTCAAGGCTTCGCGCACGGTCGGGCGCGATACGGCAAAGCGTTCGGCGAGTTCGGCCTCGGACGGCAGGCGTTCGTCCACGATCACGCGCCCCTCGACGATGGCGTCGCGGATGGCCTGGGCGATCTGGGCCGAAAGGTCGCGTCTGGAGTTCGGGTCGGATTTCATTTGTCTTACATTTAAATGTCTGACAATTTATGTGCAACAGCCGATTCGCAACAAGTGGAAAACGACATGCCCGCAGATATCGAAAAGGTTCTCGCCGCCGCCCGCAGCCATTGCGAGGAGGTGATCAAGCCGCAAGTGGACAGCTGGAACGAGGCCCGCGCCTGGCCGCGCGCGGCCTCGGACCAGGCCGCGGCGCTGGGGCTGGCCGGGCTTTACGCCCCCGAGGAACTGGGCGGGCAGGGGCTGCCGCTGGCCGAGGGCATCCGCGTCTACGAGGAGCTGGGCCGGGGCGACGGCGCCTACGCCTTTGCGCTCTCGATGCACAACATCTGCACCTTCGCGGTCTGCGGTTACGGCACCGGGCCGTTCAAGGCGGCCTGGGCGCGCGAGCTGACATCGGGACGCAAGCTGGCGAATTTCGCGCTGACCGAGCCGCAGTCGGGTTCCGACGCCGGCACGATGTATTCGCGCGCGCGCATCAATGGCGACGGCACCTGGACGATCAGCGGCGCCAAGGCCTGGGTCAGCCTCGCCGGCGAGGCGGATGTGTACCTGACCGTGGTCAAGACCTCCGACAGGCCCGGCCACAAGGACATGGCGATGATCGCCATCCCCAGGGACACCCCCGGACTGACCTTCGGCGAGCTCTACGACACCCCGAGCTATCGCTTTCTGCCGATGTCGGAGATGTACATGAAGGATGTCACCGTCAGCGAGGACAGCATCATCCTGCCGCCCGGCCAGGGATTGCAGGGTTCGCTGATGGCGATCGACATCGCGCGGGTGTCGATCGCGGCCGGGTGCTGCGGGCTGATGGAGGCGGCGCTCGACACCGCGCTTGCCTATGCCAAGGGGCGCAAGATGTTCGGCGGCGTCAACCTCGACCTTGACGGCATCCAGTGGATGCTGGGTGAGGTGGCGACCGAACTCGAGGCCTCGCGCCTCCTTTATCGCAAGGCGGCGGCGGCGCTGGGCACGCCCGAGGGGCCGCTGATGGCCGCGCATGCCAAGCGGTTCGTGCCCGACTGCGCGGTCAAGGCCGCCAACACCTGTACCCAGGTGTTGGGGGGTATGGGGCTCTTGAAGCCCTACGGTCTCGACCGGCTGTCGCGGCTGTCGCAGATGCTGCGGATCGTCGACGGGACGACCGAGATCAGCCGCGTCGTGATCGGCCGCGCGCTGCAAAAGCGCGCCGCCTCGCTGCCCGACATGGCCGTGCCCAAGGGCTATGGCGAGGCCTGAGCCACCGTCCCCGCCAAGCGGCCGATGGCGGTGTCCGTGGGGCGTTGCCGACCGCCTGGACCCGCCTTCGCGGATCGGGGCGCGCGACGGCGACGGCAACCGCAATGCCCCCGATCGTCCCGCGATACCGATGCCCAGAGAGAAATGACCCGATGACCGCACCCCTGTTGTCCCCCTCGCGCCGGCTGCGCCGCACGCCTTTTTCCGAGGGCGTCGAAGCCGCCGGTGTAAAGGCCTACACGGTCTACAACCACATGCTGTTGCCGACCGTGTTCCGGTCGGTGGAAGAGGATTACAGGCACCTCAAGACCGCGGTGCAGGTCTGGGACGTGGCCTGCGAGCGGCAGGTGGAACTGCGCGGGCCTGACGCGGCGCGGCTGATGCAGATGCTGACCCCGCGCGATCTGGGCGCGGTGCAGCCGGGCCAGTGTCTGTACGTCCCCGTCGTCGATGCCACCGGCGGCATGCTGAACGATCCGGTGGCGCTGAAGCTGGACGAGGATCGCTGGTGGATATCCATTGCCGACAGCGATCTGCTCTATTGGGTCAACGGCGTGGCGCAGGGCTGGCGGCTGGATGTGGTGGTCGACGAACCGTATGTGAGCCCGCTTGCGGTGCAGGGGCCCCGCGCCGACGCGCTGATGGAGCGCGTCTTCGGTGCGGCGGTTCGCGACATCCGCTTTTTTCGCTATGCAAGGCTGGAATTCGGCGGGCGGTCGCTGGTGGTGGCGCGGTCGGGGTATTCCAGGCAGGGCGGGTTCGAGATCTATGTCGAAGGTGCCGATCTGGGAATGCCGCTCTGGCATGCGCTGATGGAGGCGGGGCGCGACCTGGATGTACGCGCCGGCTGTCCCAACCTGATCGAGCGTGTAGAAGGAGGCTTGCTGAGCTACGGTAACGACATGACCGACGACAATACCCCGCATGAATGCGGGCTGGGGCGGTTTTGCGATACCGCCGCGGCCGTGGGCTGCATCGGGCGCGACGCCCTGCTGCGGGTGGCCGCGGAAGGCCCGGCGCGGCAGATACGTGCCATCGCCATCGACGGGCCAGCGGTGCCGGTCTGCGACAGGTGGTGGCCGCTGACGGCCGCAGGAGAGGTTGTCGGGCGGATCAGTTCGGCGGCGTGGAGCCCCGATTTCGGTACCAATGTCGCCATCGGCATGGTTCGGTCGAGCCATTGGACCGCCGGCACGATGCTGGCGGTGGAGGCGCCCGACCGGCGCCGCGACGCGACGGTGCGCGAGGGCTTTTGGGTCTGAGCGCGCCGGCCGGTGGGCGGGCGGCAGCCCCTCGCGCCTTCCGGAACACTTGCGACCGTAAAGCAGCAGGGGCTGTCCCTGTCGAAAGGAGACGAGGCGATGTTCAACGCATTGATGGTGGAAAAGGACGACGAAAGCGGCAAGACCAGCGCCGCGGTGAAACGGATTTCGGTCGACGATCTGCCCCAGGCCGAGGTGCTGGTGGCGGTGGACTATTCCACCGTGAACTACAAGGACGGGCTGTGCATCGGGCCGGGCGGCGGGCTGGTGCGGCGTTATCCTCATGTGCCGGGGATCGACTTTGCCGGTACCGTCGAGGAAAGCGGCGATGACCGCTACAAACCCGGCGACCGGGTGGTGCTGACCGGCTGGCGTGTGGGCGAGGCGCATTGGGGCGGCTATGCCCAGAAGGCGCGGGTCAAGGCCGACTGGCTGGTGCCGCTGCCCGAGGGGCTGGATACCCGCCGGGCGATGGCGGTGGGCACCGCCGGGCTGACCGCGATGCTGGCGGTCATGGCGCTCGAGGATCACGGGCTGGCGCCGGGCCACGGACCGGTGCTGGTTACGGGTGCGGCGGGCGGCGTGGGCTCGGTCGCGACGGCGATCCTGGCGCATCTGGGGCACGAGGTGGCGGCGGTGACCGGCCGGCCCGAACAGGAGGCCTATCTCCGGGGGCTGGGCGCATCGCGGATCGTCCCGCGCGAGGAATTCGCCGAAGCGACCCGCAAACCGCTGGAAAGCGAGGTCTGGGCGGGGTGCGTCGACGCCGTGGCCGGCGTGATGCTGGGCCGCGTGCTCAAGCAGATGAAATACGGCACCTCGGTGGCGGCGATCGGGCTCGCGGGCGGTGCGGCGATCGAGGGTGCGCTGATCACGCCCTTCATCCTGCGGGGCGTCAATTTGTTGGGCATCGACAGCGTGATGCAGCCCTTCGACCGGCGCGAACGGGCCTGGGGGCGGATCGCGCGCGACCTGCCGATGGACAAGCTGGAGACGATGATCGAGCCGGCGACGCTGGCGGACCTGCCGCGGCTGGGGGCGGATATCCTCAAGGGGCGGGTCCGGGGCCGGGTCGTGGTCGACGTGAATGCCTGAACCGGACGACACGGTCCGGATTTGTCGCGCGCATCCCGGCGATTTCGACGCGATCTGGCCGATACTGCGCGATGTGATCCGGGCGGGCGACGCCTATGCGCTCGATCCGGCGATGCCGCGGGACGAGGCGCGGGCCTACTGGATGGACAACCCGCGCGCGACCTTCGTGGCGTGGCAGGGCGGGCGCGCCGTCGGCACCTACTACATCCGCACCAACCAGCCCGGCGGCGGGG
>CAZNMK010000170.1:0-1790 GCA_964574045.1 uncultured Roseovarius sp.
GTGGACGGCGACGCAGACCGCCGCGCAGGCGCTGGCGCCGCGCATCCGCGTCAATGCCATCGGCCCCGGTCCGACCCTGCAGGGCCACCGCCAGAGCGACGAGCATTTCCGCCGCCAGCGGCGCGCCACCGTGCTGGAGCGCGGTGCCGGACCCGGCGACGTCACCGCGGCGCTGGCCTATCTGCTGGGGGCACAGGCGGTGACGGGGCAGTTGATCTGCGTCGATGGCGGCCAGCATCTGGCCTGGATGACTCCCGATATCCAGGGGGTCGATCTCTGAGGAGGCGCCGAGTTGTGCACCGGTCGCGGCGCTGTCACGAACGCGTTACAAAATGTTAAGCCTTTTCAGTATTTTGCCCATAGCGACAAATTTTATTGTGGAATATCAAGGCGCTGAAAAGGTGCCTAATTTTTGAGCAAGTCAGGGAAGCGGGCCGAAAACAATGAGAAATTTCGGGTCTCGCAAAGTTATCTCCAGGGTTCTCCACAGGAATCGTGGACAGGTTTCCTCTTGATATCGGGCCGGTAAGGTTGCAGCGAGAGCGAGAGAATCAGGAAGATCGCAGGATGACCCGGCCCGACACCGATACCGACCCCGATACGGCCAAGACCGGTCATGCCGCGATCCGTGCCTATCTCAGGACGCTCGACGCCTCGCCCGGGGTCTACCGGATGCTCGATGCCAGGGCGCGGGTGCTCTATGTCGGCAAGGCGCGCAACCTGCGCGCGCGGGTGTCCAGCTATGCCCGGCCCACGGGGCATACGGCGCGCATAGCGCGCATGATATCCGAGACCGCCTCGATGATGTTCCTGACCACGGCGACCGAGACCGAGGCGCTGCTGCTGGAACAGAACCTCATCAAGCAGCTCAAGCCGCGCTACAATGTGCTCTTGCGCGACGACAAGAGCTTTCCCAGCATCATCGTCACCGCCCACGATTTCCCGATGATCAAGAAGCACCGCGGCGCCAAGACCGCCAAGGGTAGCTATTACGGGCCATTTGCCGGTGCCGGCGCGGTCAACCGGACGCTGGCGCTGCTGCAAAAGGTGTTCCGGCTGCGCAACTGCGCGGATGCGGTCTTTGACAGCCGCACGCGGCCCTGCCTGCAATACCAGATCAAGCGCTGCACCGCGCCCTGCGTGGGTTACGTCACCAAGGCCGAATATGCCGCCCAGGTGGCCGATGCAAAGCGTTATCTCTCGGGCCGCTCGACCGAGCTGCAAAGCCGCCTCAAGGCCGAGATGACGGCCGCGTCGGAGGCGATGGAGTTCGAGCGCGCCGCCGCCCTGCGCGACCGCATCCAGGCGCTGACCCAGGTGCAGACCGCCCAGGGCATCAACCCGCGCACCGTGACCGAGGCGGACATCGTGGCGCTGAACCTGGAAAACGGCCAGGCCTGCGTGCAGGTGTTCTTCATCAGGGCCGGGCAGAACTGGGGCAACCGCGATTTCTATCCCCGCGTCGGTCCCGACGTCGAGGAGGCCGAGGCGCTGGAGGCGTTCCTGGGCCAGTTCTACGACAACAAGGAACCGCCCCGGCAGGTGATCCTGTCGCACCTGCCCGCCAATGCGGACCTGATGACGCAGGCGCTGACGGGCAAGCGCGGCGGCAAGGTCGAACTGCTGGTGCCCAAGCGCGGCGAAAAGGCCGCGCTGGTCGAGGCCGCGCTGCGCAACGCCCGCGAGAGCCTGGCGCGCAAGATGGCCGAGACCGCGACGCAGGCACGGCTGCTCGGCGGGCTCGCGGAGGCGTTCGGTCTCGACGAGCCGCCGGCGCGGATCGAGGTCTA
>CAZNMK010000170.1:1800-6449 GCA_964574045.1 uncultured Roseovarius sp.
ACATTCAGGGCTCCGACGCCGTGGGCGCGATGATCGTGGCCGGGCCCGAGGGGCTGATCAAGTCGCAATACCGCAAGTTCAACATCCGCGGCGACAAGCTGACGCCGGGCGACGATTTCGGCATGATGAAGGAGGTACTGGCGCGGCGTTTCAAGCGGCTATTGAAGGACAGCCCCGACCGCCGCGAGGGGCAATGGCCCGACCTGGTGCTGATCGACGGCGGCGCGGGGCAGGTCGGCGCGGCGGTCGGGGTCATGCGCGATCTGGGGGTGGCCGACATCCCCGTGGTGGGGGTGGCCAAGGGCATCGACCGCGACCATGGCAAGGAGGAATTCCACCGCCCCGGCCAGCGGTCGATGGCGCTGAGGCGCAACGATCCGGTGCTCTATTTCATCCAGCGGCTGCGCGACGAGGCGCACCGTTTCGCCATCGGCACCCATCGCGCGCGGCGGACCAAGGCGATCTCGGCCTCGCCGCTCGACGAGGTCGCGGGCGTGGGCGCGGCGCGCAAGCGCGCGCTGCTCGCGCATTTCGGCTCGGCCAAGGCGGTGAGCCGCGCCGCGCTGGCCGACCTCAAGGCGGTCGAGGGCATCTCGGCGGGGCTGGCGCAAAGGCTCTACGACCATTTCCACGACAAGGGGTAGGGCGGCGATGATATATCCCGCCCGGCGGCACGCCGGGCAGCCCCCGGTCGCCCCCCCCCGGGCGGGGGCTTCACTCCCACCCGCGGCCGGGGACTGCACTCTGAGCAGATGCGCGTGTGTTGCGAATTGTCCGGATGTTGCAGCGCGGTCGCGCTCGCCCGCCGCTCAGTACCCGTACTTGCGGTCGACGAGATGCAGGAGCGGCTCGCCCGCCTCGGAGCGGCGGATGTTCTCGGCGATGACGCGCGAGGCGGTCGCGGGCCGGGTCTCGGCGGCGATATGGGGCGTGACGGTGACGCGCGGATGCTGCCAGTAGGGATGCCCGGCCGGCAGCGGTTCATGGCGGAAGACATCTAGCGTGGCGTGCCCGACCTGGCCCGTGGCGAGCGCCGCGAGCAGCGCGTCGTCGTCGATCAGCGCCCCGCGGCCGGGGTTGAGGACGACCGCCCCGCGCGGCAGCAGCGCCAGCGTGCGCGCGTTCAGGATGTTCGCCGTGGCCGGGGTGTCGGGCAGCAGCAGGACGAGGATCTGCGCATCGGCCAGCGCCTCGTCCAGCCCGTCCGGGCCTGACAGGCAGGCGATGCCGGCGATGTTTTTTTGCGTCCGGCTCCAGCCGGTGACGGCAAAGCCGATGCCGGCCAGCATCCGCGCCGCCGCCCGGCCGAGCTCGCCCAGCCCCAGCACCGTCACCGGGCGTTCGCGCGCCAGCGGCGGGGTGCGCGGGCTCCAGTCGCCCGGCGCGCGGCGGACATCCAGATCGGTGCCGAGGTGATGGCGCAGCGCATGCCCCGCCACCCATTCCGACATGCCCAGCGTCAGCCCCTCGTCGACCATCCGGCACAGCGGCTGGGTCAGGGTCGGATTGCCGACGATGCTCTCGACCCCGGCCCAGAGGCTCAGCACCGCCTTCGCGCGGGTGAAGGGGCGGAAATCGCCGACCGGGCCGCTTGGGGAATAGACGATGTAATCGACGTCGGCGGGCGGCAGGTCGGTTGCCAGCCGCGCATCGAGCCCGGCCTCGGCCAGCGCGGCGGCGAGAGGGGCCTCGTAGTCGCCCCAGCTGTCGGGGCGGCCGGCGAACAGGACGTTGAGCGTCATCGCGTCACCTCGGCCTGTGGACATGCGCGCTTTGCACCAGGCCGAAGCCCAGCATCAGGATCAGCATCGCCGAGCCGCCATAGCTGACCAGCGGCAGCGGCACCCCCACCACCGGCGCCAGCCCCGTCACCATCGCCATGTTGACCGCGAAGAACAGGAAAAAGGTGACCGCCATGCCCAGCGTCAGCAGCGACGAGAAGCGGTCGCGGTTCTTCAGCGCCGAGGCGATGCAGAAGAACACGATCAGCGCGTAGAGCGCCAGAAGCGACACCGCGCCGACGAAGCCGAATTCCTCGGCCAGGGTGGTAAAGATGAAATCGGTGTGCTTTTCGGGCAGGAAGTTCAGCCGCGACTGCGTGCCCTGCATGAAGCCGCGCCCGGTCCAGCCGCCCGAACCGAGCGCGATCTTGGACTGGGTGATGTGATAGCCCGCGCCCAGCGGATCCGAGGCGGGATCGAGAAAGGTGTCGATGCGCCGGTACTGGTAGTCCGCCAGGAGCTGCCAGTCGGTGCCGCGGCTTTGAAAGACGGCGGTGATCAGCCCCGCGAGGGCGGCGATGACGGCCGCGAAATAGGCCCAGTGCACCCCGGCCATGAACATCATCGCCCCGCCGCCCGCGATCAGCAGGATCGAGGTGCCGAGATCGGGCTGGCGCAGCACCAGCGCCACCGGCGCCAGGATCATCGCCGCCGGGATCAGCACCCAAAGGGGGCGCGAGACCCGCGACATCGGCAGCCAGTCGTAATAGGCCGCAAGCCCCATCACCAGCGTGACCTTCATCAGCTCCGAGGGTTGCAGGCGCATGACCCCGATGTCGATCCAGCGCTGGGCGCCCTTGCCCTCGACGCCGACGAACACCACCGCGACCAGCAGCAGCACCGCGCCGAGATACGCCAGCGCCGACATGTTGCGCCAGAACCAGACCGGCACCATGCCGATGACGAACATCGCGACGAAACCCACGGCGAAACGCTTCATCTGCGGCTCGGCCCAGGGCGAGAACGATCCGCCCGCGACCGAATAGAGCATCAGGAATCCGATACCGGCGACGGCGGTCAGCAAGAGCGCCAGCGCCCAGTTGAAATGGAGCACCTTGCGCAGCCCCGCGGGCGTCGTCTTGACGGAATACTCCAGGTAGCTCATGCGCGGCCGCGCTCCTTCGTGCCGCCCTCGGGCCGGTACCGGCGCAGTTCCTCCTGCTGCGACCTGATGCGGCCGCGGTCCTTGGCCGGATAGGCGGCAAGCGGCGGATCGCCGCCATAAAGCGCCTGCAGGGTGATGTCGCGCGCCACCGGGGCCGCGACCGACGATCCGCCGCCGCCGTGTTCCACCACCACCGACACCGCGACGCGGGGCGCCTCGAAGGGGGCGAAATCGACGAACAGCGCGTGGTCGCGCTGGCGCCAGGGCAGATCGGCGTTGCTGCGCACGCCCGAGGCGCGTTCGCCCGACGAGATGTTGCGCACCTGGCTGGTGCCGGTCTTGCCGGCCATGCGATAGCCGTCGGCGATGATGCGGCTGGAATAGGCGGTGCCGCGGCGGTCGTTGCTGACCGCGAACATCGCGCGGCGCACCTGTTGCAGCATGTTGGGGTTGAGCCCCAGGTCGGGTCCGTCGCCGCCGGGTTCCTCGACCCCGTCGACCGACCGGATCAGCCGCGGCGCGATCGCGCGGCCGGTGGCCAGCCGCGCCGTCATCACCGCCAGATGCAGCGGCGAGGCCAGCACGAAGCCCTGGCCGATGGCCGCGTTGACGCTGTCGCCGATCACCCACTCGGCGCCGCGGTTGACGATCTTCCAGTCCTTGGTCGGCGCCAGCCCTTCGGCCACCGAGGTCATCGGCAGGTCGTGCGCGACGCCGAGGCCCAGACGCTTGGCCATGGCGGATATCTTTTCGATGCCCACCCGCAGCGCCATCTCGTAGTAGTAGACGTCGCAGCTTTCGCTCAGCGAACGGTGCAGGTCGACATTGCCGTGGCCCGCACGCTTCCAGCAGTGAAAGCGGCGGTTGCTGATCTCGACATGGCCGGGGCAGTAGACGGTTTCGTTGGGGTCGATCTGACCGTCCTCGAGCGCGGCCAGCGCGGTGATCATCTTGAAGGTAGAGCCGGGCGGGTAGATGCCCTGCACCGCCTTGTTGGGCAGCGGCCGGCGTTCGTTTTCCAGCAGCGCCTTGTAGTCGGCCGACGAAATGCCGCGCACGAAGAGGTTGGGATCGAAGCCGGGCGAGGAGGCACAGGCAAGGATGTCGCCCCTCTCGCAGTCGATCACCACCGCCGCCGCGCTTTCATTGCCAAGGCGGGCATGGACATAGGTCTGCAGCTCGTTGTCCAGCGTCAGCTGGATGTCGGCGCCCGAGGTGCCCTCGTGGCGCTCGAGCTCGCGCATGACGCGGCCGGTGGCGTTCACCTCGACCCGCTTGGTGCCGGCCTTGCCGCGCAGCCGGTCCTCTCGCTCGGCCTCCAGCCCGATCTTGCCGATCTGGAACCGCGGGATCAGCAGCAGCCCGTCGGGGGCCTCGATGCGTTCGAGGTCGCGGTCGCTGACCGGGCCGACATAGCCGACGACATGGGCATAGGCGGCGCCGTGCGGGTAGTGGCGCGTCAGCCCGACCTCGGGCGCGACGCCGGGCAGGGCGGGGGTGTTGACGGCCACGCGGCTGATCGCCTCCCAGCTGACGCGGTCGGCCACCGTCACGGGGGTGTCGCCGCGCAGCCGCTCGAGGTCGCGGCGGGCGCGGTTCAGCTCGTCCGGGTCGAGTTCGACCAGCTGTCCGAGCCGGGCAATCACCGCCTCGATGTCGCTCGTTTCCTCGGGGACAACGGTGATGCGGTAGCTGGGCACGTTCTCGGCGACGATCACGCCGTCACGGTCGAAGATGCGCCCGCGCGCCGGCGGGATCAGGCG
>CAZNMK010000171.1:0-6422 GCA_964574045.1 uncultured Roseovarius sp.
CGTCGCGCGCCAGCAGCGATTGCGTCTCGAGCCGCTGCAGCGCCTCGCGGATGGGGGTGCGCGACACGCCGAACCGTTCGGCCAGGTCGCTTTCGACCAGCCGGTCGCCGGGCTTGTATATGCCGGTGTCGATCGCTTCGAGGATGAGCGAATAGGCGTCCTTTATCGGGGCTTTCATCGGCGGCGTCCGTCCCTGCGCTGGCGTGGCGTCAACTCCCGGACCTTATTCGCCGGGGGCGGCCGCGATCAACCCTCCGCGGTCACCGCGAGGGGCATTGCCGCCGGGATGGCGCGGGCCTATCCTCGGCCCATGCCGAAACCGCATTTCGCCCATGTCGAGGCGTGGGTCTTCGACCTCGACAACACGCTCTACCCGCCGCAGGCGCGCCTGTTCGACCTGATCGAGCGGCGGATGACCGATTATGTCATGACCGCGCTGGGGATGAGCCGGGCCGAGGCCGACCGCCTGCGCCACCGCTACTGGGTCGAGCATGGCACCACCCTGGCGGGGCTGATGCGCGAGCACGACCTCGACCCCGGCCCCTATCTGGATCATGTCCACGACATCCCGCTCGACCGGCTGGAGCCCGACGCCGGGCTGGCGGCGCGCATCCGGGCGCTGCCGGGGCGCAAGATCGTCTATACCAACGGCTGCGCCCCCTATGCCGAACGGGTGCTGGCGCGGCGCGGGCTGGCGGGCATCTTCGACGCCGTCTTTGGCGTCGAGCATGCGGGCTTTCGCCCCAAGCCCGAGCGCGCGGCCTTCGACGCGGTCTTTGCCCGGGGCGGGGTCGCGCCGCCGCGTGCGGCGATCTTCGAGGACGATCCGCGCAACCTGGCCGAACCGCACGCCATGGGCATGCGGACCGTGCACGTGGCGCCGCAGCGGGCGGCGGGGACGCATATCCATCACCACACCGACGACCTGGCCGGGTTCCTGGCGCGGCTGGTCTGAGCCGTCCGGCTGCGGCGAAATGTAGCTTTTGCGGCGGGGCGTTCCGATTACCTCAATGTCAGATTCAGGTTAACGGAGACCCCGCCGATGAATGCCCCCCACAGCATCGCAACCGACGCCCACGCGCCCGCCGACGCGGAGCACGATACGCCTACCTCGCGCGAGGAGGGGTCGATACTTGCCGCCGTCCTGGCTTTTGTCTTGCTATGGGCCGGCGCGACCGCGCTTTGGGGACTGCCGGGCTTTTACCTGCCGGCGGTCGGGCTTGTGCCGGCGGTCTGGGTGACGCTGATCGCGATTTCCCGCACCTGAGGGGCGAAAGCTCCGCTATCGTGCCGGGCCGGGTGGTGCAGGATGTCGCGCGGCGTTCGGGGAGAAGCGCCAGACCCGATTTCGGCCCCGGGGGCTGGCCGCCGCCGCCGCCGCCGCCTATGTATCGCCTTGCGGAGGGCGGTGCGATGACCGGGTTCGATTGCGACATCGTGGTGGCGGGCGGCGGCGTCGCCGGGCTGACGGCGGCCAGCGTCCTCGGCCGGGCCGGGTTCGGCGTCGTCTGTGTCGATCCTGCCCCGCCGGTGACCGAGCGCGACGCCGAAGGGTCGGACCTGCGCACCACCGCCTTTCTGCAGCCCGCTCAGGAATTGCTGGACGAGGCCGGGCTGTGGGCGCGGCTGGCCGATTACGCCACGCCGCTGCAGGTGATGCGCATCGTCGACGCCGGCGGGCCGGAACCCGAGGCGCGGCTGATCAAGGAATTCGATGCCGCCGACATATCCGACCGGCCATTCGGCTGGAACCTGCCCAACTGGCTGCTGCGGCGCGAGATGGTGGCGCATCTGGACACGCTTGCGGGGGTGGATTTCCGCCCCGGCATCGGCGTGCGCTCCATGCTCGCCCGGCAGAGCGGGGCGCTGGTGTCGCTCGACGACGGCACGCGCCTGCGCTGTCGCCTGGTAGTCGCGGCGGACGGGCGCGATTCGCCCCTGCGCCGCGCGGCGGGGATCGGGGCAAGGACGCTGCGCTATGGCCAGAAGGCGCTGGCCTTTGCCGTCACCCATCCGGTCCCGCATGGCAATGTGTCGACCGAAATCCACCGCTCGGGCGGGCCGTTCACGCTGGTACCGCTGCCCGACTACCGGGGCCGGCCCTCGTCGGCGGTGGTGTGGATGGAGGACGGGCCGGAGGCGCTGCGCCTTGCCGCGCTGAGCGAGGCGGAGTTCGGGACGGCGATGAACGAACGCTCCTGCCACATCCTCGGCCCGCTGTCGCTGGCCTCGCGCCGTACCGTCTGGCCGATCATCAGCCGTATCGCGACACGCCTTTCGGCCGAGCGCCTGGCGCTGGTGGCGGAGGCCGCGCATGTGGTGCCGCCCATCGGCGCGCAGGGGCTCAACATGAGCCTTGCCGATCTGCGCGTGCTGCTCGATCTGGCGCGCGCCGCGCCCGACCGGCTGGGCGAGACCGCGATGCTGGATGCCTATCACCGGCGCCGCTATCCCGACATCGCCGCGCGCGTGGCCGGCATCGACCTGCTCGACCGTGCCTCCAGGGTCCATGCGCAGCCGCTGCGCGACGCGCGCGCCTTCGGTCTCGATGTCCTGCATTCGGCCGGGCCGCTGCGCCGGACGCTGATGCGGCTGGGGCTGGGGGCCGGGATGCGGGGGTGACGCGCGCGCCGCGCCGTTCTCAGAGCACCTTGTCCAGCACCGCCGCCAGCCGCGCCTTGGCGCCCTCGACGTCGTAGAGCTTGTCGAGCCCGAAAAGCCCCAGCCGGAAGGTCATGAAGCCCTCGGGCTCGTCGCAGGCCAGCGGCACGCCGGCCGCGATCTGCATCCCCTCGGCGGCGAACTTGGCTCCGTTCTGGATCCCCGGGTCGGCGGTATAGCCGACCACCACCCCCGGCGCGCCGAACCCCTTGGCCGCGACCGAAACGATGCCGCGTTCGGCCAGCATCCCGCGCACCCCGTCGCCCAGCGCCCACTGCGCCTGGCGCAGCGCCTCGAAACCGTGTTCGCGCGCCTCCAGCATGGCATCGCGAAACGCGCGCAGCGCATCGGTCGGCATGGTGGCGTGATAGGCGTGGCCGCCCTCCTCGTAGGCGCGCATGATCGCGTGCCACTTCTTGAGATCGAGCGCGAAGCTGTCCGACGCGGTCGCCTCCAGCCGCGCCAGCGCGCGTTCGGACATCATCACCAGCCCGGCCGAGGGCGACGCCGACCAGCCCTTTTGCGGGGCCGAGATCAGCACGTCGACGCCGGTCTGGCGCATGTCGATCCAGGCGCAGCCCGAGGCGATGCAGTCGAGCACCATCAGCGCGCCGACCTCGTGCGCGGCCGCGGCCAGCCGGGTGATGTAGTCGTCGGGCAGGATGATCCCGGCGGAGGTTTCCACATGCGGGGCGAAGACGGCATCCGGTCGGGCGTCGCGGATCTGCGCCTCGACCTCTTCGATGGGGGCGGGGGCAAAGGGCGCCTGCGGGCCGTTGCCGGTCTGCCGGGCCATGCAGACGGTGGTCTTGCCGGCGAAACCGCCGGCCTCGAATATCTGCGACCAGCGGTAGGAAAACCAGCCGTTGCGCACGATCAGCGCATGGGCATCGTTGCCGAACTGGCGTGCCACCGATTCCATCCCGTAGGTGCCGCCGCCGGGCACGACGGCCACGCCATCGGCGTTGTAGACCTCTTTCAGCATCGCCGAGATGTCGCGCATCACCTGCTGGAAGGCCTTGCTCATGTGATTGAGCGAGCGGTCGGTGAAGACCACGGAGTATTCCAGCAGGCCGTCTGGGTCGATATGGTCGAGAAGGGCGGACATGTCATGGCTCCTGTCGGGTTTGACAGAGGCTTAGCAGAGCCGGAGGAAAACGGCATCCCCAAAAGCCGCCAGATGCGGGGCGGTTTTCGACACGAGCACCGGGTGGCGAAATCCTGAAAAGATTTCGGACCGCCTTCTTTTCAAGAAAGCGTCTTTTGTCAGGCGGTTAGCCGATCGGGCCGGGGCGGCGTTCCTCGCTCAGCAGCACGTTGGCCTCGACCTCGCCCACGCCGGGCAGCATCATGATACGCCGGCGCAGCACGCGCTCGAAGTCGGGGATGTCGCGCGCGACCACCCGCAGACGGTAGTCGAAGAGCCCCAGGATATGCTCGACCGTCTGCACCTCGGGGATGGCGGCGACCGCGCGCTCGAACTCGGCGATGCCGACGCGGCCCTTGGTCGCCAGCTTGACGCCCAGGAACACCGACACCCCGAAACCCAGCCTTTCGGCGTCGAGGTCGAGCCGCAGCCCCTTGATCGCGCCCATCTCGTGCAGCCGGCGGACGCGCCGCCAGGCGGCGGGCTGCGACAGCCCCAGCCTGCGCCCCAGCGCGCTGGCGCTCTGGCTGGCGTCGCGTTCCAGCTCGCGCAGCAGTCGCCGGTCGGCGGTGTCGAGCTCGATCACAGCGGCAGCACCTCCTGCGTCTTGATCTGCGCGACGTGCATCAGCGCCTCGATGTCGGCGATGTGCGGCAGCGACAGGATGGCGCTGCGGTAGATCTGCTGGTAGTGGGCCATGTCGCGGGCGACGACCGCCAACCGCAGGTCGACCCGTCCGAGGAAGGTCTGGATCTCGATCACCTCGGGCACCTGCCGCGCCGCCGCCAGGAATTCGTCGAACGCGCGGGGATGCGATTTCTCCAGCGTCACGCGCAGCGACACCTCGACCTCGTATCCCAGCGCCCGCCAGTCGATCACCGCGCGCACCCCGCGCAGGATGCCGGCGGCGCGCAGCCGCTCGAGCCGTCGCGCGCAGGTGGCCGGCGTGAGCCCGGCGCGCGCGGCGAGGTCGGCATTGGCCAGCCCCGGATCGTGCTGGTAGTGGCGCAGGATGCGCCTGTCGGTGTCATCGAGCATGATCTTCTCAGTTATCCATACCTCCGCTTATGATTATCCGAAATATCACCGTGAAACACCCCTCATCGCATTCGTCTTTCCGCGCCGGGCCGGTATCCTGCCGCGCGACGAAACCCGTACCGAAGGAGCATGAAAGATGCGCGTCTATTACGATCGCGACTGCGATATCAACCTCATCAAGGACAAGAAGGTGGCCATTCTGGGCTATGGCAGCCAGGGCCACGCCCATGCGCTGAACCTGCGCGATTCGGGCGCCAAGAACGTCGTCGTCGCCCTGCGCGAGGGATCGAAAAGCGCCAAAAAGGCCGAGGGCGAGGGGCTCAAGGTCATGAGCATTGCCGAGGCCGCGGCGTGGTGCGACCTGATGATGTTCACCATGCCCGACGAGTTGCAGGCCGAGACCTGGCGCAACCATGTCCGCGACAACATCCGCCCCGGCGCCGCGATTGCGTTTGCGCACGGGCTCAACATCCATTTCGGCCTGATCGAGCCCAAGGAGGGCATCGACGTCATCATGATGGCGCCCAAGGGGCCGGGCCACACGGTGCGCGGCGAATACGTCAAGGGCGGCGGCGTGCCCTGCCTGGTGGCGGTCGATACCGATGCCTCGGGCCGCGCACTGGAACTGGGGCTCAGCTATTGCTCGGCCATCGGCGGCGGGCGCTCGGGCATCATCGAGACGACGTTCCGCGAGGAATGCGAGACCGACCTCTTCGGCGAGCAGGCGGTACTCTGCGGCGGGCTGGTCGAACTCATCCGCATGGGCTTCGAGACCCTGGTCGAGGCTGGATATGCCCCCGAAATGGCCTATTTCGAGTGCCTTCACGAGGTCAAGCTGATCGTCGATCTGATCTACGAGGGCGGCATCGCCAACATGAACTACTCGATCTCGAACACCGCCGAATACGGCGAATACGTCTCGGGCCCCCGCGTCTTGCCGCGCGAGCGCACCAAGGCCGAGATGAAGGCCATCCTGCGCGACATCCAGTCGGGCGCCTTCGTGCGCGACTTCATGCAGGAAAACGCCGTCGGCCAGCCCTTCTTCAAGGGCACGCGGAGGCTCAACGACGCCCACCAGATCGAACAGGTCGGCGAAAAGCTGCGCGGCATGATGCCGTGGATTTCGGCCGGCAGGATGGTCGACAAGGACAAGAACTGATGGCTGTCGCCTGACGACCGACGCGGGGGGCGGCCGGTTGCGGCTGCCCCTTTTTCATGTCGCTGAACGGAACCGGCACGATGCAGGACATCCGCCCCGTCAACTGGCTGCGCATCGCCGCTCTCGGCGTCATCTGGGGGGCGGCCTTCATGGCCACAACCGTGGCGCTGAGGGGTGCGGGGCTGCTGACGGTGGTGGCGATCCGGCTATGCCTCGGGGCGGTGCTGCTCTTGGCGGTTTCGTTCGCCACCGGCCACGGCCTGCCGCCCCTGCGCGGCCGTCCGGCGGGGCGCATCTGGGCTTTCGTGCTGGCGATGGGGCTGTTTTCCAATGCGATGCCCTTCGCGCTGCTCAGCTGGGGGCAGCAGGTGGTCGCCTCGGGCTTTGCCGGGGTCTGCATGGCGGCGGTGCCGCTGC
>CAZNMK010000172.1:0-6402 GCA_964574045.1 uncultured Roseovarius sp.
CAGCGTTCGATCCGCCCGGTGACCCCGCCCATCACCGGCAGGAACACCAGCGCCACCAGAAGCGAGGCCGAGAGCACGAAGATCAGCGTCACCGGCAGCATGCCCATGAACTGCCCCGGCACCCCGGGCCAGAAGAGCATCGGCAGGAACGCGCACAGCGTCGTCGCGGTGGAACTGGCCACCGGCCAGAACATGCGCTTGGCGGCGGCGACATAGGCATGCATCGGGCCTTCGCCCTCGGAAATGCGCTTGTCGGCGTATTCCACCACCACGATGGCCCCGTCGACCAGCATCCCCACGGCGAGGATCAGCCCGAACATGACGATGTTGGAGATCGCCACATCCATCACCGCCAGGAGCGCGAAGCACAACAGGAACGAGGTCGGGATGGCGAAACCGACCAGCAGCGCCGGGCGGATGCCCAGCGCCGCCAGCGTCACCAGCATCACCAGCGCGATGGCGGTCAGGACCGAGCCC
This sequence comes from uncultured Roseovarius sp., assembly GCA_964574045.1. Taxonomy (GTDB): domain Bacteria; phylum Pseudomonadota; class Alphaproteobacteria; order Rhodobacterales; family Rhodobacteraceae; genus Roseovarius. The sequence continues at coordinate 478 of CAZNMK010000172.1, forward strand.
TCGAGCTGGCCGACCATCGATTCGATCACCGTCGACTGGTCGTTCGAGATCGACACGCGCACCGCCTCGCGCAGTTCGCCGGGCCATTCGGCCTCGGCCGCGGCGACGACGCTGCGCACCAGCTGGGCGGTGTCGATGATGTTGAAGCCCTTGCGCTTCACGACCTGCAGCGCGACGGTGTTCTCGCCGTTGAAACGCGCGGTGCCGGCGCGGTCCTCGAAGGTCAGGTTGATCGTGGCCAGATCGCCCAGCCGCACCACCCGGTCGCCGTTGGTCTTGATCGGCAGCTCGTAGATGTCGCGCGGATCGTCGAAGGACGAGGGGATCTTGACCGAAAACGCGCCCTCGGGGGTGTCGACCTCGCCCGCCGGAATGAGCAGGTTGTTGTTGCGCACCACGCCGATCAGCTCGTCGGCGGTGACGTTGTAGGATTCCAGCCTGAGCGGGTCGAGCACCACCTCGACCATTTCTTCGCGATCGCCGGCGATGCCGGCCTCGAGCACCGGCTCCAGCGCCTCCAGCCGGTCCTGCAGATCGCGCGCGAGATGCACCATGGTGCGGTCGGGCACCGCGCCCGACAGCGACACGACGATGATCGGGAACTCGGAGAAATTGATCTCGGTGATCTGGTATTTCTCGCCGCCCTCGGGAAATTTGGCCTCGGCCGCGCTCATGGCGTCGCGCACGTCGGCCATGGTCTTGGTCTTGTCCCAGCCGAATTCGAACTCGAGCGCCACGCCGGCATAGTTCTCGGCCGCGGTGCCGGTCATCTTGTCGAGCCCGTCGAGATCGGAAAGCTCGGTCTCCATCACCCTGACCAGCAGCTTTTCGCTGTCCTCGGCCGAGATGCCGGGAAAATCGACCGAAACGAACAGCGCCGGGATCTCGATGTCCGGCTCGCCCTCCTTGGGCAGGCCGACATCGGCCTGCGCGCCCGCGTGGATCGACCGCACGATCCGCGCGACTATAATCGGGGCGCGCGCGGCGGCCCAATCGACGATGCCGGTCATTGGCCGATCTCGCGATAGCTGGGCGCGACCTGCACGCCTTCGGTCACGTATTCCTGGCCGATGACGATGACGTCGGCGGTATCGGGCAGCCCGGTCACCCAGACCCCGTTCGGTGCGTCGCGCAAGAGCGCGACAGGGACGAAGCGCACGCGGTTTTCGGCATCGACCGTGCGCAGCCCCAGCGTGCCCTCGTCGCTGAGCGTCAGCGCCGATTGCGGCAGCAGATGCGCGGTGGTGCCGGCGGCCGCGATCTCGATCTCGGCGGTCTGGCCGTCACGCAGCGTCAGGTCGGGATTGGCGACCTCGGCCTCGACGCGGAACGTGCGCGTGGTCGGGTCGGCGGCGCGCGAGACGAACACCACCTTGCCCGTCACGGTCTCGCCCGAGGCCAGCCGGGCCGAGGCGGCGGCGTCGAGCCTGACGCGCGAGACCTCGGTCTCGGCCACGAAGCCCACCAGCACGATCGGGTCGAGCCGGATCACCGTGGCGCACAGGCTGCCGGGCTGCAGCAGGCTGCCCAGTTCGGCGGTATCGCTTTCCAGCAGTCCGCCGAATGGCGCGGCGATGGTCAGCCGCTCGATCTCGCGCTCGGCGCTCGCGACGGCGGCGCGGGCGCTTTCCACCCCGGCGCGGGCGGCCTCGATTTCGGCGGCGACGGATTTCAGCCCCGATTGCGCGGCCTTCAGCCCCGCGCGGGCGCTGACCACCGCGGCCTCGGCCCCGCGCACCGCGGCGCGGGTGGCGGCGACGCGGGTTTCGGCGGCAAAGCCCTCTTCGCTCAGCCGGCTGGCGGCGTTGTAGTTGATCTGCGCCTCTTCCAGCCGCGACTGCGCTTCGGTCACCAGTGCCTCGGCCTCTTCCACCCGGGCGGCGGCCTCGGGCCGGCGCGCCTCGGCCTCGGGGACGCGGGCGAGGGCCTCGGCCAGCCGGGCACGGGCGGTGGCCAGGTCGGATGCGCGGGTGCCGGGGTCGATGGCGCACAGCGTCTGGCCGGCGTCGACCAGCGTGCCCTTGCGCAGCGGGTCCGAAATCACCTGGCCGGCGGTTTCGGCGCGCAGCTCGACCTGGCGGTCGGCCTCGGTCCGGCCGCGCAGGGTAACGGCGCGGTCGATCGGACGCGCGGCGGACCGCACCACGACAACGCCCATCGGCGCCTCAGTGCCCGTGGCGTCGCCGGCGGTATCCGGCGTCGCCGCGGTCGTCTCGGCGGCGCTGTCGGTCCTGTCGCCCGGCGCCAGGATCGCGGCCAGCCTGTCGCGTTCGAACACGGCGGCATAGATCACCGCGATCGCCAGAATGGCGGACAGGATGGGGAAAAGGCGCATATCTGTTCCTTCGACGCAATAACCGGCCGGTGAGCGGTGAAATTGGGGCCGCGGTCCGGATTTGCAAGCGGTGCCTACACTGAACCGACCGGTTCAGTTTAGGTTTTTGGCGGAGATGCCGCAAGGCGGGCCGAATTGGGGTGTTCATGCAACACCCGCCGCCCCTTGGCAGCGTCCGGTCCAGAATGTAAGAGGGGCGGAACGATGGCGGCAATGGCAGCGGGGCGCGCGGGGTGAGCGACAGCGACAGCTTTATCGACGAGGTGACCGAAGAGGTCCGGCGCGACCGGCTCTTTGGCTATGTGCGCCGGTATGGCTGGCTGGCGGTGCTGTGCGTGGTGCTGCTGGTCGGCGGCGCGGCGTGGAACGAATGGCGCAAGGCAGCGGAACGTCAGCGGGCGCAGGAATTCGGCGACGCGATCCTGGCGGCGCTGGAACGGCCCGAACGCGCGGACCGCGCCGACGCGCTGGCGGCGGTCGAGGCCCCCGGCGCGGACGGCGACGCGGTGCTGGCCCTGCTGACCGCCGCCGAGGAAGGCGGCGACGACCCCGCCGGGGCCGCCCGCCGCCTGCTGGCGCTGGCCGACAGTACCGGGGATGTGCCGCAGGCCTATCGGCAACTGGCGACGCTCAAGGCGGTGGCGATCCCGGAATCCGGACTGGATGCCGCCGACCGGCGCATGCGGCTCGAAGGTCTGACGCAGGCCGGCGGGCTGGTGCGGCTCCTGGCCGAGGAACAGCTGGCGCTGCTGGAAATCGAGTCCGGAAACCGCGACGCCGCGCTTGAACGGCTGCAACGGATCGTCGAGGATGCCGAGGCGACGGCGGGCTTGCGCCAACGCGCGGCGCAGGTGATCGTGGCGCTGGGCGGCGAGCCGGCAGCCTGAATGCGATGGAGCTGACATGCGCCGGTACCGATTGGCGCGAGCGCACCGAAAGATGGGGACGAACGCCTTGAAAAAACTTGTGATTCCTCTCGGCTTGGTGGGCATGTCCCTGCTTGCGGCCTGCGCCAAGAAAGAAAACGTCCTGCCCGGCGAACGGCAGGATGTCCGCTCGGTCCTGACCGAGGGCGCGGGCGAGACCACGCTCGCCTCGGCCGAGGCACCGGCGCAGGCGCCGCCGCTGGCGCTGCCGGCCACCCGCGCCAACACCGAATGGCCCCAGAGCATCGCCACCCCGGCCACGCGCACCGCGCATCCGGCGCTGGGCCGTGCGCCGCAGCTGATCTGGTCGGCCGATATCGGCGAGGGCGACAGCCGCCGCAACCGCATCACCGCCGATCCGGTGGTGGCGGGGGGGCTGATCTATACCCTCGACGCGCTGGCGCGGGTCAGCGCGGTGTCGCCCGCGGGCCAGGTTGTGTGGTCGCGCGATCTGACGCCACCGGGCGAATCCGGCCGCGACGCCAGCGGCGGCGGGCTGGCCTATGGCGGCGGCAGGCTTTACGTCTCGTCCGGGTTCGGGCTGATGACCGCGCTCGATGCGCGTACCGGCCAGATCGCGTGGCAGCAGGATCTCGGCACCACCGGCACCGGCAGCCCGACGGTCTACGGCGATCTGGTCTATCTGGTCTCGGGCGACGAGATCGGCTGGGCGCTGGATGCCGGCAACGGCCGCATCCGCTGGCAGGTTTCCGGCACGCCCGACAGCAACAACGTGTTCGGCGCCCCGGCGCCGGCGGTGTCGGACAAGTATGTCGTCTTTGCCTTCGGTTCGGGCCAGGTGCAGGGCGCGTTCCGCAAGGGCGGCCTGCGGCGCTGGGATGCGCAGGTGGCCGGGCGGCGCGCGGGCTTTGGCACCGGCGCGGTGACCGACATCACCACCGATCCGGTGATCGACGGCGACACCGTCTATGTCGGCAGCCATTCGGGGCGCATGCTGGCGCTGGGCCTCGGCAACGGCGAGCGGCTGTGGACCGCGCCCGACGGCCCGCTCAACCCGGTGTGGCCGGCCGGCGGGTCGATCTTCATGATTTCCGACCGCAACGAGCTGTTGCGCCTGTCGGCGCGCGACGGCAGCCGGCAGTGGGGGGTCAAGCTGCCCTTCTTCACCCGCGCCAAGCCGCGCAAGCAGAACGAGATCTTCGCCCATTACGGGCCGATCGTCGCCGGCGGGCGGCTGATCGTGGCCTCCAACGACGGGCTGATGCGGCTCTTCGACCCGCAAAGCGGTCAGGCCCTGGGCACGCTGCCGCTGCCGGGCGGCGCGACCACCAACCCGGTGGTGGCGAACGGCACGCTCTACGTGGTTTCGACCAAGGGCCAGTTGCTGGCTTTCCGCTGACGCGCATCTGCGCTATGGGGGCGGCCTGACCCGGCCCGGGAGCGCGCCATGAGTTTCACCCTCGCCATCGTCGGCCGGCCCAACGTGGGCAAGTCGACGCTGTTCAACCGCCTGGTGGGCAAGCGCCTGGCGCTGGTCGACGACCGCCCCGGCGTCACCCGCGACCTGCGCGAGGGCGCGGCGCGGCTGCTGGACCTGCGCTTTACCGCGATCGACACCGCCGGGCTGGAAGAGGCCACCGACGACTCGCTTCAAGGCCGGATGCGGCGGCTGACGGAACGGGCAGTCGGGATGGCCGATGTCTGCCTTTTCCTGATCGACGCGCGCGCGGGCGTCACCCCCGATGACGAGGTCTTTGCCGACATTCTGCGCCGGCGTTCGGACCATGTGATCCTCGCCGCCAACAAGGCCGAGGGCGCCGCCGCCGATGCCGGCGTGATCGAGGCGTGGTCGTTGGGGCTGGGCGAGCCGGTGGCGCTGTCGGCCGAGCACGGGCAGGGGTTGGATGAGCTCTATGCCCGGCTGCGCCCGCTGGCAGATACGTTCGACCGCGCCGCCGAGGGGGCGGAGGAAGAGACGCCGGAGACAGATGTCGACATCGGCGGGGACGAGGCGGCGGCCGGAAATGCCGCGCACACCCCCACCCCCGAACGCCCCTTGCAGATCGCAGTGGTCGGCCGCCCGAACGCGGGAAAATCGACGCTGATCAACAAGATACTCGGCGAGGAGCGGCTGCTGACAGGCCCCGAGGCGGGGATCACCCGCGACGCTATCTCGCTCAGGCTCGACTGGGAGGGGCTGTCGGTGCGCCTCTTCGACACCGCCGGGATGCGCAAGCGGGCCAAGGTGCAGGACAAGCTGGAAAAGCTGTCGGTCGCGGACGGGCTGCGCGCGGTGCGTTTTGCCGAGGTGGTGGTCGTGCTGCTGGATGCGGCGATGCCGTTCGAGCAACAGGATCTGCGCATCGCCGACCTGGCCGCGCGCGAGGGCCGCGCGGTGGTGGTGGCGGTCAACAAGTGGGACGTGGAGCGCGACAAGCGCGAAAAGCTCGCGGCGTTGCGCGAGGCGTTCGACCGGCTGCTGCCGCAGTTGAGGGGCGCGCCTCTGGTCACTGTCTCGGCCAGGACGGGGCAGGGGCTGGACCGGCTGCGCGCGGCGGTGGAACGCGCCCACGACGTGTGGAACCGGCGGGTGAGTACCGCGCGGCTCAACCGCTGGCTCGAGGGGATGCTGGCGCAGCACCCGCCGCCGGCGCCGGGCGGGCGGCGCATCCGCCTGCGCTACATGACCCAGGTCAAGACCCG
>CAZNMK010000173.1:0-6400 GCA_964574045.1 uncultured Roseovarius sp.
GGGGGGCGGCGGGGGGGGCGCCCCCGGGCGGCACGCCCGCTGCCCCCCCCCGCACGGGGTCGTTTGCCCGCCCGCGCGCCCCGCCCCCCGCGGGGGGGCCTCTTGGGGGGGGGGGGGCGGGGTCCCGGGTCGAGCCCGGGACGGGTGTTTTCGGCTTGGCGCGCTGCGCCCTCAGAACGCCTCGGGCCGGGCCTCGCGCGCCATGTGGTCGAGCACGGCGTTGACGAATTTCGCTTCCCGCCCCTCGGGGTAGAAGCTCTTGGCGATCTCGACATATTCCGCGATCGCCACCCTGGGGGGCGTGTCGGTGGCCACCATCTCGGCGCCGGCGGCGCGAAAGAGCGCGCGCAGGGTGGGGTCGATGCGATCGATCCTCCATTTCGCCACGATGGCGCGGTCGGTCATCTGGTCGACGCGCGCCTGCCAGTTCACCGCCTCGTCGACGATCAGGCGAAAGAAATCGGCGTCGCCCTCGGCCATCTCGACGCCCTCGTCGATCTCGGCGCCGAAGCGGTGGTCGAGAAATTCGCGCGTCACCGCGTCGGCGCCCTGGCCGGAATGCTCCATCTGAAAGAGCGCCTGCACGGCGTAAAGCCGCGCCGCCATGCGCATCTGCCGGCGCGCATTGCCGCTGAGGCCGGGGGTCTTTCCGCTCATCCCGGCGCTCATGCCCGCGGGGTCTTGCCGTCATCGGCGGGCGGGGTGCCGCCGGGACCGGGCAGAAAACCGACCTCGCCGCGCAGGCCGCCCCACCGCCGCGACAGCGCCACCAGGTGCAGCGCCGCGGCGGCTGCGCCAGCGCCCTTGTTCATCCGCCCGGGGTCGGCGCGGGCGATGGCCTGCTCGCGGTTTTCCACCGTCAGGATGCCGTTGCCGATGAGCGTGCCCTCGATCCCCAGAAGCGTCAGCGCGCGCGAGCTGTCGTTGCACACGGTCTCGTAATGCGTGGTCTCGCCCCGGATCACGCAGCCCAGCGCGACAAAGCCGTCATGGCGGCCCGTCCGGTCGGCCAGGGCGATGGCGGTGGGAACCTCCAGCGCGCCGGGCACCTCGACGGTCTCGTGCGTGCCGCCGGCGGCCTCGATCTCGGCCCGGGCGCCGGCAAGCAGCATGTCGGCGATGTCGCGGTAAAAGGGCGCCACCACGATCATCAGCTTCACCGGCTCGTCGAAAACCGGGCGGGGCAGGGCGTATTCGGTGCCGGCCATGACCTAGTCCCTTTCGCTCAGTGGCCGGGTGCCGACGATCGAGATGCCATAGGCATCGAGGCCCAGATAGCGCGTGTCGGGGCTGTCGGTCAGCAGGATCAGCTCGTGCAGGCCCATCGTCGACATGATCTGTGCGCCGAGCCCGGTCTGCTTGATGGTGCGGGGGCTGTCGTCCTCGTCGATCTCGCTCGCCAGCGTCGGGCGCGGCTGGCGAAAGAGGAACACCGCGCCGCGCCCCTCGCGGGCGATGATCTCCATCGCGCGGGGCAGCTTGCCGGTGGGCCGCCCGGCGGCTGCGGACAGGCCGATGCCGAGCACGTCCTCGAGCGCGTTGAGCGCATGCGTGCGCGCCAGCACCGGGCGGCCGTCGGCGATGTCGCCCTTGACCAGAACCACGTGTTCGGTGCCGGTGATCAGATCGGCGAAGATGTGCATCCGCCACTCGCCCCCGTGCGACGATGTCACCGTCGTGCGCCGGACCTCGCGCACCAGGTTGTCGTGCTTGTGGCGATAGGCGATGAGATCCGATATGGCGCCGATCTTCAGCCCGTGCGTGGCGGCGAATTCGACCAGGTCGGGCAGCCGCGCCATGGTGCCGTCGTCCTTCATGATCTCGCAGATCACGCCCGCGGGGTTCAGCCCCGCCAGCCGGGCGATGTCGACCGCCGCCTCGGTATGGCCGGCGCGCACCAGCACCCCGCCGCGGCGGGCGCGCAGCGGAAAGACGTGGCCGGGCGTGGCCAGATGGGCAGCGGTGTTCTGTTCGTTGATCGCCACCTCGATGGTGCGCGCGCGGTCGGCGGCCGAAATCCCGGTCGTGACCCCCTCGCGCGCCTCGATGGAAACGGTAAAGGCGGTTTCGTGGCGGGACGAGTTGTTGACCGCCATCATCGGCAGGCCCAGCCGGTCGATCCGTTCGGCGGTCATCGGCAGGCAGATCAGGCCGCGCCCGTGCAGGGCCATGAAATTGATCGCCTCCGCGCCGGCGAACTCGGCCGCGATGACCAGGTCGCCCTCGTTCTCGCGGTCCTCGTGATCGACGAGGATGAACATCTCGCCGGCCCTGGCGGCGGCGATGATGTCCTCGATCGGGGAGATCGCGCCGGCAAGCGACGATTCCACCGGACCGGGTTTTTCGAAGGCCTGGGTTTCCGACATGATCCCTTCCAATGCGCGGCTGCGCCCTGCCAGATAGCGCAGGGGGGCCGCGATGGCCAGAGCCGATGTTGCCCGGCCCCGGGGCGCCGGCCACGATCGCGCGGGCGCCGCCCCGCCGCGGCTTGAGCTTCGCGCGGCATGTGCTAGATATGGCCTGGCAGCGCCGCAGGGAGGCCCGCACCATGCCCAGACTCATCCGCCTCTATATCGTCAACGTCGCCATCGGCTTTGCCCTGGCGGGGCTGTTCGTGGCGATGCTGATGTGGTTCGACGTGGCGCATCTGCGGCACCTGATCGCGACGTCGGACAAGGGCTGGCTGGCGCTCCTGGTGCTGTGGGTTCTCAACGGCATCGTCTTTTCCGGCGTCCAGTTCGGCATCGCGGTGATGCGGATGAAGGACGACGACGACGATGAAGGTGACGGCGGCCTGCGCCAGCACGTCATCCCGCCCGAGCACGCAACCGTTCCCGTACCCGCCGAGGATGCCCGGCGCCCGTTCTGAGGCGGCTTGCCGCCGGCATTCGCCGGCTGTCGGCTGGCGACAGCCCGCCGGGGCAGGGGCGTGACGGGCCCGCCGCGGCCGTTTGGTTCTCTCATTCCCGAGGACCTGTGTGAACAGGTGGGCGCCGGATAACCGGACCACGGCCCGGACAGAGCCAGCTCCCTCGGAATTGCTTAAGGCCACCGGAATGCAACCGTTCACGAGAAGGGCAGCACCCGCCACGCCCCCTAACTAGGCGCTGCGCGGGCGCCCGGCAAGGGGTTGCGTGCGTTCCCTATTTGTTCATAATCGCGCCCCATGAGGGATCTGCGCGAAACCCCGCTCGCCCCCGGCCGGTTGCTGGCGCGCGGCGTGTGCCGCCACCTGGCGGGGCTCGATTTCGCCTGCATCGAGGAATTCACGCCCGAACGCGGCCGTCGGGTGGATGTGATGGCGGTCGGTCCGAAGGGCGAGATCTGGGTCGTCGAATGCAAGTCCTCGCGCGCCGATTTCCTGTCGGACGCCAAGTGGCAGGGCTATCTGGACTGGTGCGACCGCTATTTCTGGGCGGTCGATACGGGCTTTCCGGCCGAGTTGCTGCCATGCGATACCGGCCTGATCCTGGCCGATGCCTACGGCGCCGAAATCCTGCGCATGGCGCCCGAGGCGCGACTGGCTCCCGCCCGCCGGGCGGCGCTGACGCGGCGGCTGGCGCGGCACGCGGCGCGCCGGCTGCAGGCGCTGCGCGACCCGCAAAGCTGAGCGGCGTTCACGAACCGCGCGCCTCGGCGATGCGGGCGGCGGCGAGGATTTCCTCGGCGATCTCGCGGGCCTCCTCGGGGTCGAAATCCATCGGGATTTCCACGTTCTCGGCCTCGATATAGAGGCGCACCATGCCGCGGTCGGTCGGGCCGATGCGCAGATTGGCCTCGATGTCGCGCTCGGTGTTGATGCCCATGACGCCCTCCTCGCAAAAGCGACCCGCTGCTACCGGGTTCGGGGGGCATTGGCAAGACGGCTGCGGGCCGCGCCATCCCCCCGGCCAAGCCCCTTGCGTTCGCCGGCGGCAGAAGCTACATCGCCCGTCAGTGCCGCCTTAGCTCAGTAGGTTAGAGCGCTTGATTGTGGATCAAGAGGTCCCCCGTTCGAGCCGGGGAGGCGGTACCATCCCTTCCTTTCGCAATGATCTGCCGCGCGCGCCGCGGCCGGACGGCGCCGCCGCTTCGCCTCACTCCACCGCGATCTCCTGCCTGAGCGCGCCGGTTTCGGCATCGTAGATCAGGATACGGCCGTCCTGCGTCACCACCGCGTACCAGTCCGGCCCGCGGGTGAATGCCGCGGGCGCGGCGCCCTCGGGCAGGTCGATGGCGGCGGGCAGGGACAGCGGGTCGGGCCGGGCCCCGAAGGCGTCCGAGAAGCGGATGACAAACAGCACCACGATGACTATGAAGCCCAGAACCATCGTCACCGTCAGCACCGTCACCAGGATGCGCAGATATTTCAACGTGCCGGCATCGGCCGGCTGAGGCGCGGGGTCTTGCGTCATGGGCTCTGCCCCTCTTTCCTTTCGCATCGCGGGGGCGCCGCCGCCCCGCCTTGATAAGGCGCTTTCGCGCGATGTGCCAGCCGGCGCGGCGCTGTCGCGCACGCGGCTGGCGCGGCTTATAGCCCAGGGCCCCCTGCGGGGGAACCGCGCGGCCACCACCGACGCCAGGGCCCGCCTGGCCGCTGGCGACCACGTCGAGATCGACCAGCCCGAGGCGGCCGGGATCGAAACCAGGCCACAGGAAATCGCGCTCGACATCGTCTATGAGGATGCCGAGCTGATCGTCGTAGACAAGCCCGCCGGCATGGTCGTACACCCCGCGCCGGGCAGCCCCGAGGGCACGCTGGTCAACGCGCTGCTCGCGCATTGCGGCGATACGCTCTCGGGTATCGGCGGCGCGCGCCGCCCGGGCATCGTGCACCGGATCGACAAGGACACCTCGGGCCTGCTGGTGGCGGCCAAGACCGACCGCGCCCATCACGGTCTCGCGCGCCAGTTCGAACGCCACAGCGCCGAGCGCGCCTATCTGGCCATCGTCCACGGCTGCCCCGACGCCGCCGATCCGCGCCTGCGGGGCGTGCGCGGCGCGTCCTTCGGGCCGGACGGCGTGCTGACCCTCGCCACCGGGCTCGCCCGCCACCGCACCGACCGCCAGCGCCAGGCGGTGGTGTTCGGGACCGGCCGGCGGGCGGTGACGCGGGTGCGGGTGCTGGAACGCTTCGGCGCGCCCTCAGCGGTGTCGCTGGTCGAGTGCCGGCTGGAAACCGGGCGCACGCACCAGATCAGGGTGCACATGGCCCATGCCGGGCACGGGCTGGTGGGCGATCCGGTCTATGGCGGCCGCCGCCGGGTGCCCGCCGGGGCGCTGCCCGATGCCGCCCGCGCGGCGGTGGCGGCATTCCCGCGCCAGGCGCTTCACGCCGCCACCCTGGGGTTCGTCCACCCGGCGACGGGCGAAAGCCTGCGCTTCGAGGCCCCGCCGCCGGCGGATTTCTCCGCGCTGCTGGCCGCGCTGCGCGGCTGACATCGTGTGCACGACTGCGTGAGCGGGCGGGCACGGCTCCGGTACGGGCTGGCGCAACGTTCCATCATTTGCTACAAAGTCCGGCCCGGATCGCTTGAAATCGCCGGGCATGCAGCCTAGATCAATGTTAACGTCATAAACATTAAGGCCGACCAGCCGGAGGGATGGAAACCTTGAGCAACTACGCAAATCTTCCCGCCCCGACCCCCGAAGGCGGGCTCAACCGCTATCTGCAGGACATCCGCAAGTTCCCGCTCCTGGAGCCGGAAGAGGAATACATGCTGGCCAAGCGCTGGGTCGAGCGCCAGGACACCGAGGCCGCCCACCGCCTTGTCACCAGCCACCTGCGGCTCGCCGCCAAGATCGCGATGGGTTATCGCGGCTACGGGCTGCCCCAGGCCGAGGTGATCTCGGAGGCCAATGTCGGGCTCATGCAGGCCGTGAAGCGCTTCGATCCGGAAAAGGGGTTCCGCCTGGCGACCTACGCGATGTGGTGGATCCGCGCCAGTATCCAGGAATACATCCTGCGCAGCTGGTCGATGGTCAAGCTCGGCACCACCAGCGCGCAGAAGAAGCTCTTTTTCAACCTGCGCAAGGCCAAGGCCCGCATCGGCGCGCTCGAAGAGGGCGACATGCACCCCGACAACGTCGCCCGCATCGCCCACGATCTGGGCGTGACCGAGGACGAGGTGATCTCGATGAACCGGCGGATGTCGGGCGGGGATGCCTCGCTCAACGCCACTATCGGCAGCGACGACGACGGTTCGGCCCAGTGGCAGGACTGGCTGGAGGACGAAAGCGCCGACCAGGCAGGCGACTACGAGCGCCGGGACGAGCTGGAGGCACGCCGCGAACTGCTGGGCGCGGCGATGGACGTGCTCAACGACCGCGAGCGCGACATCCTGACCCAGCGCCGGCTGAGCGAGCGCCCGGTGACGCTGGAGGATCTGTCCGGCCAGTACGATGTCAGCCGCGAGCGCAT
>CAZNMK010000174.1:0-6380 GCA_964574045.1 uncultured Roseovarius sp.
GCGCCGGCAACCAGCTTTTCCAGTACGCCGCCGGCCGCGCGCTGGCCGACCGTCTCGGCACCGATCTGGCGCTCGACCGCCGCTATGTCGGCCGGACCGGGCAGCCTCGCACCGACGCATTCAAGCATTTCCGCAACGCCCGGTTCACCCAGGCCAGCCGCCTGCCGCCCTCAAAGATGGACGGGTTCCTGCGCTACGGGCTGTGGCGGCTCCTGGGCCGCAACCCGCGTTTTCACCGCGAGGCAGGGCTCGCGTTCGACCCCGGTTTCTTCGACCTGCCGGACAACACCTATCTGCACGGCTACTGGCAGTCGCCGCGCTATTTTGGCACCGACCCCGAGCGGCTGCGCCTTGATCTGGCGATGACCACGCCGCTCGATCCCGCCAACGCCGACATGGCGGCGCGCATCACCGCCGCGCCGGTTTCGGTCTCGGTGCATGTGCGCCGCGGCGACTATGTCGGCGACGGCGCCTTTGCGGCCTGCACGCCGGGCTACTACCGCGCCGCCATCGACCGTATCGCCGAACGTGTCGGGCAGGCACCGGCATGCTTTGTCTTTTCCAACGACCCTGACTGGGCGCGCAGCAATCTCGAACTGGGCCACGAGACCGTGGTCGTCGACCTCAACGACGAGGAGGCCGGCCATTTCGACATGCACCTGCAATCGCTCTGCGATCACAACATCATCGCCAATTCCACCTTTTCGTGGTGGGGCGCATGGCTCAACGCCACCCCCGGCAAGGTCGTCGTCGCTCCGAAGGCCTGGTTCGGCCCCGGCAAGCCCGACAACCCGGATTTGTGCCCGCCGGACTGGCTGCGGCTCTGAGCGCGGCTTTCCCGGCAGCGGGAATGGCGCTAAGAGGACGCCATGACATCAAAGAGCGATATCGCCGCCGCCCCCTTCGAGGCCGGCACCGTGCTCAAGCGCGATGCGTTTTCCGAAACCGTTTCGGGCCGCCTGCGCGGGGTGCCCGACTTTCCGGTGGCGCTGCGCCGGGTCGATGCCGGCCCGCTCTGGGCGCGGCCGCTGGCGCGCTGGCTGGCGGGGCGCGAGGTCCGCGCGCTCCGCGCGGTGCGGGGGATCGAGGGCTGCCCGGCCCTCATCCGCGCCGACCGTTCCTCGATCCTGCGCAGCTGGACGCCGGGCACGCCGCTGCATCTCGCGCGCCCCGGTGACGCCGCCTGGTACCGCGACGCGCGCCGCCTCCTGCGGCAGATGCGGCGTGCGGGAGTCACCCATAACGACATCGCCAAGCCGCAGAACTGGCTGATGACGCCCGAGGGGCGCGCGGCGGTGATCGACTTTCAGCTGGCCTCGGTCCACCGCCGGCGCGGGCGGCTCTTTCGACTGATGGCGCGCGAGGATCTGCGCCACCTGCTCAAGCAGAAACGCGCCTATGCGCCCGACCTGCTGACGCCCGCCGAGCAACGGATGCTGGCACAAAAGGCGCTGCCGGCGCGGCTGTGGATGGCCACCGGCAAGCGGCTCTACAACTTCGTCACAAGGCGGCTGATGAACTGGTCCGATGGCGAGGGCACCGAGGACCGGATCGAGCGCGAGGGCGAGGGCGTCCGCACCGCGCTCATGGCCGATCCGCGCGTGACCGAGGTGGCGCTCTGTACCTTTGCTCTGCCGGCCAAGGGCGTGGGGCTTTACGTCTTTGCCGAGACTGCCCTGACCGGGGATGCGCTGCGCGCGCTCGTGCCGGAACCGAAACCCGAACTGATCCAGCCGGTCGCCCGGCTGCCCCGTGACGCAAGCGGCCGCGTACGGCTCGATGCGCTCGCGCTCGTCGCCACCAACCGGCTGGACGAGCTGGCGGCGCTGGAGCGGGCCGAGCCCGAGCTTGCCGCGACGCTGGCGCCGATCGTCGCCGGCCGGCTCAACCTGACGGATCGCAGCCGTTGAGAGCGGGCAACGACGGGAGCGCCCCGGCCCCCGAGCCGGGGCCTCGGCCCGGTATGGCGTGGCACCGGGTCGAGCCCGGGACGGGGGAGTGTGCGATGGAAGCCGCCGGATCGGAACCATCGCCAGCGACGAAGGGCATGCGCCCGCCCGGGTGGGCGCGAATGCGCCCGCCATGGGGCGGGCGGGCGCATGCCCGGCCCGCAAGCGGCCCGGGCCAAGCGAACTCACCCGCGGCTCATAACCACTAAAACGGCGCTCCGGCGCGAAACCGCATCCCCGCGCCGCCATCGGGGTGGCGCAGGCGCAGTTCCTCGGAATGCAGCATCAGGCGGGGATGTCGGCGCGCCGCGCCCTCGGCATAGAGGGGATCGCCGAGGATCGGATGACCGAGCGCCAGCATGTGCACCCTGAGCTGGTGGCTGCGCCCGGTCCTTGGCATCAACCGCACGCGGCTCTCGTCCGCGCCCGCGCGCAGCACCCTCCAGTCGGTCACCGCCTGCCGCCCGGTCTCGTGGCAGACCTTCTGCCGCGGCCGGTTGGGCCAGTCGACGACGAGCGGCAGATCGACGGTGCCCGTCCGCCGCTCCAGCCGCCCGGCGATGCGCGCGACATAGCTCTTCTTCACCTGGCGTTTCTCGAATTGCAGCCCGAGATGGCGCTGCGCGTGGGGGCTGAGCGCAAAGACCGCGACGCCCGAGGTGTCGCGGTCGAGACGATGGACGAGCAGCGCGGTCGGAAACGCCGCGACGATGCGCGCCAGCAGGCAGTCGGCCAGATGCGCGCCGCGCCCGGGCACCGACAGAAGGCCCGCAGGCTTGTCCACGACGACGATCTCGTGATCGGCATGGAGGACGCGCAAGGGCTCCTGCGGCGGGCAATAGTCGTCTGACATGGGCGGGCTCTACACCATTGCCGCGCCGGTGCGCCAGCCTGCGCAGGGGTTCACGCCGTCCGATCGCGATCCCGGCCTGCCTCGGACCGGCCGCGCATCTACCGCCGGCTGCGCGGCTTTGCCCTGCTCGCCCTCGTGGGTCGGGCGGGGATCGCGGGCGTCGCGCCGGGGCTGGCGGGGCACATCCTCGTCGGCGGGCACCGAGACGCGGCCGCGGGGCCGGGGCACTTGCGCTTGCATCGCCGGGTCCGCCCGTCTAGATGATCCCGGCATTTTGCGAGGCACCAGATGGATCTCGACCTGCGCTATCCCGCCGTTTCCGATCTGCGCGCCCGCGCCCGAAGGCGCATCCCGCATTTCGCCTTCGAGTATCTGGACAGCGGCACCGGCGCGGAACTGCAGGTTGCCCGCAATCGCGCGGCGCTCGATGCGATCTGGTTCCGGCCCGAAATCCTGACCGGGCGCGTCGATCCCGATTTCACCACATCCTTTCTGGGCAGGGATTACGCCCGCCCCTTCGGCATTGCGCCCATCGGCATGTCCGGCGCGATCTGGCCCGGTGCCGAAGCCGTGCTCGCCCGTTTCGCCGCCCGCGCCCGGCTGCCCTATTGCCTGTCGTCCGTCGCCACCCGCCTGCCCGAGGAAATCGGCCCGCTCGCCGGCGAACACGGCTGGTTCCAGCTCTATACGCCCGCCGATCCGGGCATCCGCCGCGACATCCTGAAACGCGCCCGCGACGCCGGCTTCACCAAGCTCGTGCTCACCGTCGACGTCCCCGAGGACAGCCGCCGCGAACGTCAGCGCCGCGCCAATGTCGCGCTGCCCCTCAGGATCACGCCCGGCATGATCTGGCAGATGCTCATCCATCCGCGGTGGTCGCTCGGCACCGCCCGGACGGGCCGGCCCCGCCTCAAGCTGGCAGAGGGCTATGTCGACAGCCGGCCGTCGAGCGATCCGGCGCAACGCGCCAGCTATCTCATTCGCGGCTTTCCCGATTGGGACGTCTTTCGCGCGTTGCGCGACGAATGGGCGGGCGATCTGCTGGTCAAGGGTGTAACGAAACCGGACGATGCCAGACGCCTGGTCGACGAAGGCGCCGATGCCATCTGGGTGTCGAACCACGGCGGGCGGCAGTTCGAGCCGGCCCCGGCGGCGATCACGGTCCTGCCCGCGATCCGCGCCGCGCTCGGGCCCGATGTCCCGATCGTCTACGACAGCGGCGTGACGACGGGCGTCGACCTGCTGCGCGCGCTGGCGCTGGGCGCGGATTTCGTCATGCTCGGCCGCGCGTGGCACTACGCCGTCGCCGCGCTCGGCCGGAAAGGGCCCGACCACCTGTCGCATATCCTGACCGAGGACATGCGGGTCAACATGGCGCAGATGGGTGCCCACGCCATCTCGGATCTGGCCGACCGGCTCTGCCCGGGCCCGCATTCCTGAGCCGCCCGTCGCACGGCCGGCCATTGCCGCGGGGCGTGCCGCACCGTTTCCGATACCGATAATGCCGGATTGCGAAAAGCTTTCGCAAATCTTACAAGACAGGAACGCCGCAGTGCGGCATCGCCGCATCCTGGCACTATCCGGGGGAGAGGGCATGGCCGAGTTCCAGAAGATCCTGATCGCCAACCGCGGCGAGATCGCCATCCGCGTGATGCGCGCGGCCAACGAGCTGGGCAAGCGTACCGTCGCCGTCTTCGCCGAGGAGGACAAGCTCAGCCTGCACCGCTTCAAGGCCGACGAGGCCTACCGCATCGGCGAGGGGATGGGCCCGGTCGCGGCCTATCTTTCCATCGACGAGATCATCCGCGTCGCGCGGGCCTCGGGCGCCGACGCCATCCATCCCGGCTATGGCCTGCTGAGCGAGAACCCCGATTTCGTCGATGCCTGCGACGCCGCCGGCATCGCCTTCATCGGTCCCAGGGCCGAGACCATGCGCGCATTGGGCGACAAGGCCAGCGCCCGGCGCGTGGCGATCGAGGCCGGCGTGCCCGTCATCCCCGCCACCGAAGTGCTGGGCGAGGACATGGACGAAATCCGCGCCCAGGCCGCCGATATCGGCTATCCGATGATGCTCAAGGCGTCATGGGGCGGCGGCGGGCGCGGCATGCGGCCCGTCATGAAGCCCGAGGAGCTGGAGGAGAAGGTTCTGGAAGGCCGGCGCGAGGCGCTCGCGGCCTTCGGCAACGGCGAGGGGTATCTGGAAAAGATGATCGCCCGCGCCCGCCATGTCGAGGTGCAGATACTGGGCGACAAGCACGGGCAGATGTACCACCTGTTTGAGCGCGACTGCTCGGTCCAGCGACGCAACCAGAAGGTCGTCGAACGCGCCCCCGCCCCCTATCTGAGCGACCTGCAGCGCGCCGAGATCTGCGAGCTCGGTTACGCCATCTGCAAGCACGTGAATTACGAATGCGCCGGCACGGTCGAGTTCCTGATGGATATGGACAGCGGCCAGTTCTATTTCATCGAGGTCAATCCGCGCGTGCAGGTCGAACACACCGTCACCGAAGAGGTGACCGGCATCGACATCGTTCAGGCCCAAATCAGGATCGCCGAGGGCAAGACCCTGGCCGAGGCCACGCGCAAGCGCAGCCAGGACGAGATCACGCTCAACGGCCACGCGATCCAGACCCGGATCACCACGGAAGACCCGCAGAACAATTTCATCCCCGATTACGGCCGCATCACCGCCTTCCGCGAGGCGACCGGCATGGGCATCCGGCTCGATGGCGGCACCGCCTATTCCGGCGGGGTCATCACCCGCTATTACGATTCGCTTCTGGTCAAGATCACGGCACATGCCCAGACGCCCGAAGGCGCCATCGCCCGGATGGACCGCGCCCTGCGCGAATTCCGCATCCGCGGCGTTTCCACCAACATCGCCTTCGTCGAGAATCTGCTGAAACATCCGACCTTCCTGTCGAACGAATACACCACCAAGTTCATCGACACGACGCCAGAGCTTTTCCAGTTCGCGCGCCGCCGCGACCGCGGCACCAAGGTGCTGACCTACATCGCCGACATCACCGTCAACGGTCACCCCGAGACCCAGGGCCGCGCCCGCCCCGCCGCCGGCGCGCCGCTGCCCAGGCCGCCCAAACCGGCCACCGACGCCCCCGCCCCCGGCACGCGCACCCTGCTGCAGGAAAAGGGTGCCAAGGCGGTGGCCGACTGGATGCTGGCGCAAGAACGGCTGCTTCTGACCGACACCAGCATGCGCGACGGTCATCAGAGCCTCCTGGCCACGCGGATGCGCTCGATCGACATGATCCGGGTGGCGCCGGCCTACGCCCACAACCTGCCGCAGCTCTTCAGCGTCGAATGCTGGGGCGGCGCCACCTTCGACGTGGCCTACCGGTTCCTGCAGGAATGCCCCTGGCAACGCCTGCGCCAGCTGCGCGCGGCGATGCCGAACCTGCTGACGCAGATGCTGCTGAGGGCGTCGAACGGGGTCGGCTATACCAACTACCCCGACAACGTGGTGCGCGAGTTCGTCCGCCAGGCGGCGGAAACCGGCGTCGATGTCTTCCGCGTCTTCGACAGCCTCAACTGGGTCGAGAACATGCGCGTGGCGATGG
>CAZNMK010000175.1:0-6369 GCA_964574045.1 uncultured Roseovarius sp.
ATTGCTCGTCCCTGATGGTCAGCCCGCCCGTCGCGGTCAGCGCCTCGCCCAGCGTCAGGGGGTTGAGCGTGATCGGAACGCGCACGGCCTTCTGCACCGCGCCGCCGACCGTCACCCGCTGCGAATTGAATTCCGCCACCTCGAGCGAGAACGCCGGATCGACCTGCTGTTCCAGAAGGAATCTGAAAATCTTGTCCTGCGCCTCCTGCAGGGTCAGCCCGGCGATCTCGACCCGGCCGATATCGGGGATCGAGATGCCGCCATCGTCGGAGACGGTATAGCCCTGCCGCCGCGTCTGCGCCGCCAGCAGCCCGCTGAGCTGTTCGACGCTGCTGCCGTTGGTCTTGGTCGCAAGCAGGACGACGTCGCCCACGCCCAGCCGATAGGGCTGGGGCGCGGCTTCGGGCGGCACCCGCAATTCCAGCCGGCCGGGGCGTTCGTCGGGCAGGACCGGGGCAGCGGGCAGCGCCCCCAGGCCAAGCCCCTGCCGCGCATTGGCCGCGGCGTAGAATTCGCGCGGCAGGTTGCGCGGGCTATAGGGGGTGCGGTTGGCCAGCAGCACCGTTTCGGGGGTCAGGGCGATCACGCGGACATCGATGTCGGTCCCGGCTTCGCGGCTGACTTTCGGGCTGGTGTAGACGACCCCGCACCCCGCCGGAAGCAGCACCGCAGCCGCAAGGGCCATTCCCATCGCCGTTCGGGCCAGAAGCGCGGCCTTGCTGTTCCTCATTCCATGCCCTCCAAATTCCGTTCCTCGGTCATTAGCGCAGTACACGCTGGGTTTCCATGTATTCGACGGCCGGACCGACCCATTGACGCGACCTGATCACGTCGCCGGTCGCATCCAGCCAGTAGCTGTTGGTCACTGTCTCGTCGGTCGAAACGCAGCTTTCGTCGATGCGGCCCTCGCCGCCGCCGGCGCGGCGGCATTGAAAGGCGCGAAAGACGGTGCGCTGCTCGCCATCGAGATAGGTGCGGATCTGCGGGTAGTAACCGCCGTCCGTCGCCCCCCGCAGCATCGCCAGCGTTCCGGCGGCGTCGGACGACATCAGGTCGTCCCCCAGGCCGCGCGTTTCGATCAGGATACCCCCCCGGAAGCTCAGGCTGATGCCGTCGAGCGTCTGCCAGACGGTGACATCGCCGCTGCGCGAGACCGGCCCCAGCACCGCCTGCGCGCCCCGTGACGGCAGCGACACGCGCAGCCGTTCGGGCCCGATCGGCCGGGGCTCTGCGGCGGCCACGTCGCCGGTCAGGCCGAGCGTGCCCATCACGTTGGAACACCCGCCCGCGACAACCAGCGCCAGCACCGCGGCAAAGGCCGCGGCGTGGCGGGATATATGCCGGGGCCGCGTCATCGCCAGAATTTCCCCCATCCGTCCTGCAGCGCCGGTTCCTGCAGCGGGCGCACCCGTTCGTAGAGCCGCCCGCCGACATCGAGCCGCGCGCCGCCGTCGCGCAGAAGCGGCCGGATCGTGGTCGAGTAGGCGGTCTTGTTCGGCTCGCCCGTCAGCCACGAGATCGGGATGGAAATGCGCAGCCCCTTGTCGAACGACCCCTCGCCGAAGGTGCTGAAGGGCACGTCGGTGAGCGTGGCAAAGGCGCCGATCTTCCACCCGTTGTTGAATTCGCGGTCGATCGTCAGCGTCGCGCCCCAGTCGCCGGCCAGATAGCGCCCGGCATCGAGCTGGGCGTGAAACCCGTTGCCCACGTCCCAGTAGGCCGAAACGTGGCCGGTCGCCACATCGTAACTGCGAAAGCCCAGAAGCTGGTCGAAGTCGCGCTGCCTGACATAGTTGGCCTCGACCCCGAGGGCAAAGGGGCTGCCGTTGGGCATCCACAGCAGTTCCGCCGAAATCCCGCCATACATCCTTTCCAGGTAACCGACCGTCACCCGCCCGTAGACGTCCCGCCCCGGCTTGAAATAGCGGGCGGCGGTCAGGTGGGTGATGGCCGGATCGCCCTGGCGGTCGTAGAGGTTGAAGTCGCTGCGCACATGCGGCAGCAGCGAATTCGACCGCCGCGTCGCGTCGTCGAGGTTGCCGACCAGCTTCTTGCGGATGGCGCCCGAAATCTCCCACCCCGGCGCGGGTTCGAAGAGCGCCGAAAGCTCGGCGCCGAAATCGGCGCGTATGGGGTTGTCGGGGTCAAACAGGCTGGGTGACAGATACGGCTTGAGCCGCCAGTCGAAACGCGGATAGCGCCCCGGCATCGGCATGGTGGCGCCATCAGGCGACGCGATGCGCGTGCGCGCAAAGCTCTTCCAGCTGCCATCGAGATCGTGTTCCAGCGTCTCCATGTCGCTGCGCCGGATCGTCAGCTCGCTGACCGGCATACCGCCCGTCACCGGAACGATGACGAAGGTTCCGATGCGCGAGGGCATCAGCCGCGACAGCACCCGCGCGGTGCGCCCGACCGCCTGCGCCTCGAGCGGATAGGCGGTGTTCTCGATCTCGACCCGGGCGCTGCCGCCCGTCAGGCTGAGCCCGTGCAGGCGAATGCCCTGCTCCGACAGCGTTTCGGCGACCCGCGCGCGAAAACCCCGCTGTTCGGCGGCGCCGGCGGGCCACGAGAGCGCCGCGGCGGAGGTGCGCGCCAGCACCGGCGGCGGCGCGGGTTCGCGCCCCGACGGGGCGGGCGGGTGCTTGGGGTTCAGCGCCGCGGTCAGCTGCACGCCGAACTCGGTCCCGTATAGGTAGCGCACCGACAGATCGACCCCGGGGCGCAGCATGTAGCTGGCACCGAAATTGAGCTGCGAGTCGCGGCGAAAGGCGGACGGACTTTCGACCGGATAGGCGTCGGACGAGTATTCGGCGGTCAGCTTCAGCCGGTCCGTCGCCTGCCATTCGACCCCGCCGAACAGCGCCGCATCGCCGCGGAACCAGTTGGTCGACCGGACCCTGCCGCCACCGCCGCCGGCGCGCGGCGGACGGGTCTCGAACTTGTCCACGAATACCGAAAGCGGATTCTTGAACCCGCCGCTTGTGGCCAGCCGCCCCCAGCCCATCCCGAGGCTGAAGCGCAACCGCCGGCCGACGGTCTTGGTCGCGACCACGTATTCGGACGAATAGAGGCCGGTGCCGAGAAAGTCGTTGAGCCCCACCGCCACCGCCGGGCGCAGGCCGGATTCGTCGATCAGCCGGTAGTGCAGCGAAAAGCTGCGGTCGTAGTTGGTGACCAGCCCCGTGGCGCCCGGATAGTTCATCATTTCGGTGTAGCGAAAGCTGCCCGAGAGCCGCGGCGTGATCTGAGAGGTCAGCGTCGTCCTGGTCTGGCCTGCGAATCTGCTCGCCGTAACGGCGAGTTCGCCATCCGGGCGGCTGGTTGCCACGGGCATGTCGATAAGGCCGGGATAGCCATAGCTGTTGTAGCTGGTCGCGATCTCGGCCTCGGCGACAGAGGATGCCGGGACCGCCGCGCATGCGACCGCCAACACGCCACGCCTGACCTGCTCTTTCAACCCCGACCTCATGGCTATGATCTAACCGCAAAGGGGATCGGGCGCACCGAAAACCACCCGCTGCGGCTGTCCTGCCCTGCATCCGTTGCCCAAGGAACACGGGCATTCGGCGATATGCCGCGCAGTTCGGTGCCGGCCTGGGCAAGATGGTGCCGGGGGTGCGTGGCCCGCGGGCGAACACGCTGCGCGGGAAATCGAACCGCCGATAGGGATGCGGCGGTTCCGGCGCGGATGGACGGGTCGATTCGCAGTGCCTCCGACCCGTCCGCGCGGGCGGCGGCAAGGCGCCGGCCATGGCGGAATGCGGCCCCGGAAAACAACCTGCGATGGAATGTCGCGCCCCGCCGTGCGCGCGCGAATTCCGCTTACAAGGCCTGCAGATAGCGACCGTAGCCGTTCTTGTGGAACATCTCGGCACGCGCCTCCAGTGCGGCGCGGTCGATCCAGCCCTGGCGAAACGCGATCTCGTCGGGGCTGCCCATCTGCAGGCCCTGGCGCACCTCCAGCGTGCGCACGAAATTGCCCGCGTCGAGCAGGCTCTCATGGGTGCCGGTATCCAGCCAGGCATAGCCGCGGCCCATCGTTTCGACCCGCAGCCTGCCGGCGTCGAGGTAGAAATCCAGAAGCGAGGCGATTTCCAGCTCGCCCCGCGCCGAGGGGCGTACCTGCCGCGCCAGCCGCGGCGCGTCGCCATCGAGAAAGTAAAGGCCGGTCACGGCATAGCGCGAGGGCGGCACCGCCGGTTTCTCGACGATGGCGCGCACCTCGCCGCCGGGGCCGAAATCGATGACGCCATAGCGTTCGGGATCGGCGACGTGATAGCCGAACACCGTGGCGCCGTCCATTCGGGCATCCGCCGCCGCCAGTATCTCGGGCAGGCCGTGGCCGAAAAAGACGTTGTCGCCCAGGACCATAGCCGAGGGCGCGCCGGCAAGGAAATCCTCGGCGAGGGTATAGGCCTGGGCCAGCCCGTCGGGGCTGGGCTGGGTGACATAGGTCAGCGAAATGCCCCACTGGCTGCCGTCCTGCAAGACGCGGCGGAACTGGTCCTGGTCCTGCGGCGTGGTGATCATCGCGATGTCGCGGATACCGGCCAGCATCAGCACCGACAGCGGATAATAGATCATCGGCTTGTCGTAGATCGGCAGGAGCTGTTTCGACACGCCCATGGTGATCGGGTAAAGCCGCGTGCCGGACCCCCCGGCGAGTACGATGCCCTTGCGGTCGGTCATTTCCGGGTCACTCCGAGTTCGTTCAGGATTTCGGGAAGGGCGGCGCGCCAGTCGGGCCGGGCAAGGCCGAAGGCGGCCCCGGTCGCGGTGCAGTCGAGCCGCGAGTTGAGCGGGCGCGCCGCCGGGGTCGGGTAGGCGGCGGTGGCGATGCCGCTGACGGCGACCTCGCGCCCGGCGGCGGCGAAGATCGCCTCGGCAAAGCCGTTCCAGCCGATATCCGGCGCGCCGGAAAAATGGTAGGTGCCCGAAAGATCGGGCGTTTCGGCAAGCCGCGCGGCGATGGCCAGGCACGCCCCTGCGATGGCGCCGGCGGGCGTCGGTCCGCCGACCTGATCATCGACGATACCGAGCGCGTCGCGGGTTTCCGACAGCCGCAGCATGGTCCGCAGGAAGTTGTTTCCATGAGCGGAAAAAACCCACGAGGTGCGCAGGATGGCATGGCACCCGCCGGCGGCGCGAATGCCCCGCTCTCCGCCCAGCTTGGACCGCCCGTAGGCGTTCAGGGGCGCGGTCGGGTCGTCGGGTTTGCGGGGGGCGTGGCCGGAGCCGTCGAAGACATAGTCGGTCGAGACATGCACCATCGGGATGCCGGCCGCCGCACAGGCCCGCGCCATCGCCGCCGGCGCCGCGGCATTGACCAGGGTGGCCAGCTCCTCCTCGGTCTCGGCGCGGTCGACGGCCGTATAGGCGGCGGCGTTGATCACCGCGTCGGGCATGCGGGCCGCAATCGCTTCGGCACAGCTCTCGGGTTCGGTCAGGTCGGCCTCGGCGCGCGACAGGAACGCCGCCCGCGGCGCTTGCCGCGCCAGTTCGGTGGCGACCTGCCCGGTCCGGCCGAAGACCAGCAACCTCATCTGCCCGTTCCCACGCGGGTGCCGACGCCTTCGACATCCAGGAGCGGCTGCCACCATTCGCGATTTTCGAGATACCAGGCCACGGTGCGTTCGAGCCCCTCTTCGATGCTGACGGAGGGACGCCAGCCCAGCTCGTCCGCGATGCGGCTGGCGTCGATGGCATAGCGCGCGTCGTGCCCGGGACGATCGGCGACAAAGGCGATCAGGTCGCGGTGGCTCTGCCCTCCGTCACGCGGGCGCACCCGGTCGAGGATGTCGCAGACCGCGTGCACGAGGTCGATGTTGCGCCGCTCGTTCGCCCCGCCGATATTGTAGCTGCGCCCCGGCCGCCCCCGCGCCAGCGCCAGCAGCAGTGCGTCGGCGTGATCCTCGACAAAAAGCCAGTCGCGCACATTGAGCCCCTGCCCGTAGACCGGGATTTCCCGGCCGTGGATGGCATTGAGGATGACCTTGGGGATCAGCTTTTCGGGAAAGTGATAGGGGCCGTAATTGTTGGAACAGTTGGTCAGCACCACCGGCAGCCCATAGGTGTGATGCCACGCCCGGGCCAGGTGATCGGCGGCGGCCTTCGACGCCGAATAGGGGCTGCGCGGGTCATAGGGGGTTTCCTCGGTGAACATTCCCTCGGGGCCGAGGCTGCCATAGACCTCGTCGGTAGAGATGTGGTGAAAGCGAAAGCCCGCGGGACGGCCCGCCCGCTGCCAGTGGGCGCGCGCGGCCTCGAGCATGTTGAAGGTGCCGGCGATGTTGGTCTCGACGAAATCGGCCGGCCCGTCGATCGAGCGGTCGACATGGCTCTCGGCGGCGAGATGCATCACCGCGTCGG
>CAZNMK010000176.1:0-6244 GCA_964574045.1 uncultured Roseovarius sp.
CAGGCTGAAGACGACCTGGAACCACGGCGTCTCCAGGGCGGCGTAGTGCCCGTTCGAGAGACCCTCGGTCGCCAGCGAGAGCGCATGAGGGTCCTGCGCGAAGGCGCGCGCGTCATCACGCCAGAGCAGCAAGAGATCGCCAACGCTGACGGCAATATCGGCCTCTGACAAAAACAGATGATCGAAGCCATGAGCCCCGCCCAGACCGGCGGGGCTTTATCGTTTCAGGAGGTCCGACAGTATGTCCAAGGCGGCACAGGCGACGACATCTCGGCATAGTCGGCGCAGTTGGCAAGGCAAAAAGTCGTCAAACTATGCCGAGCTCCTCCACGCCCCATGGCTTTGCTGGGCAAGGCGGAGCGCGACAAAAAGAAAATATATCAGATGTTTGGTGGCGGAGAGACAGGGATTCGAACCCTGGGAGGGCTTGCACCCTCAACGGTTTTCGAGACCGCCCCGTTCGACCACTCCGGCACCTCTCCGCGGGGTCTGAGGGCCGCGTTTAATGGCCTTTGCGGACCGAGACAAGGGGCTTTTGCATTGTTTGGCGCATGAAAGCCCCTAGACTCGGGTCAAGGCCCATCAACGAAAGGAAACCGCCGTGCCGGTCCGCTCCATCGCCCTTGTCCCGCTGCTGGCGCTCCTGACCGCGACGTTTGCGCCGGCGCCGCCCGCGACGGCGCAGCGCGCGCCGCAGGTCGAGCGGCTGATGACGGTGCTGCGGGTGGCCGATACGGTCGCGATCATGCGGCGCGAGGGGCTGGCCTATGGCGCCGATCTGGGGCGCGAGATGATGCCGGACCTCGACCGGCAGGGCTGGCTGGCGCGAATCGACCGGCTTTACGACCGCGCGCGAATGCAGGACATCGTCGAGACCGGCCTTGCGCGCGAATTGCAGGGTGTCGACCCGGCGCCGCTGCTGGCGTTCTTCGATGCGCCCCTCGGCGAGCGGGTGATCGCGCTGGAACTGACCGCGCGCGAGGCCTTTCTCGACCCCGACATCGAGGGCGCGGCCAAGGACCGCTATGCCGAACTGGCGCAGGAGGGGGCGCCCATCGCGGAACGCATCGACACCCTGATCGCCGACAGCGACCTGGTCGAACGCAATGTCAGCGGCGTGCTCAATTCCAACCTCATGCTCTATCGCGGGCTCGCCGATGGCGGCGCCTGGGATTTGGGCGAGGAAGAGATGCTGCGCGATGTCTGGTCGCAGGAGGAGACCGTGCGCAAGGACAGCCGGGCCTGGCTCGGCGGCTACCTGCTGACCGCCTACAGCCCCCTGGATGCGGACGAGATCGACCGCTATATCGCGCTGTGGCGCACGCCCGAGGGGCGGGCGCTGAACGCGGCGCTTTTCGCCACCTACGACCGCATGTACGAGGAACTGTCCTATCTCGTCGGTCGGGCGCTGGCCGAACACATGCGCGCGCAGGAATTGTAATGCCGGCGGTTCCGGCAATGGGCCTTGACTTGCCCCTGCTTTGCCCCGATAAGCGCATTTCCCGGCGGGGCATGGCCCCGCGCGGGAAGGTATCGTTTCGCCCTGACCGGGGCGCGCCGTCCGAGGCGGGGCATGGGCCCCGAAACACCCGGGCCGGGGGCCACAGGACGCGGTAGAAAAAGGAAGACGTGGAATGTTTGCGGTCCTCAAGACCGGCGGCAAGCAGTACAGGGTTCAGCCCGGCGACACGCTGACGGTTGAACGGCTTGCGGCGGATGCCGGCGAAAAGGTTCAGTTCAACGAGATCCTGATGCTGGGCGGCGACGCGCCGGTGATCGGCACGCCCCTCATAGCCGGCGCCGCCGTGCAGGCCGAGGTGGTCGACCAGATCAGGGGCGACAAGGTCATCCACTTCGTGCGCCGCCGGCGCAAGCATTCGTCGAAGCGGACCAAGGGCCACCGCCAGCACCTGACGCTGCTGCGGGTGACCGATATCCTGGAAAAGGGTGCCGAGAAATCGGGCGTCAAGGCGGCGCTGGGCGCAGGTTCGGCCGTGGCGCGGGCAGCCGGGGCCGAAAAGTCGGCCAGGGCCGAGGCCCCCGGGAAGGCCGACCCCGAGAAGGCCGCCGCCAAGGATGCCGCGCCGAAGGCGGCGCCGAAGAAGGCCGCGCCCAAGAAGGCCGATACAGCCGCTGCCGCCGACGATCTCAAGGCCATCGCGGGCATCGGTCCGGCGGTCGAGAAAAAGCTCAACGAGGCCGGGATCGCCACCTACGCCCAACTGGCCGAGGTGGACGCGGACAGCTTCGAGGCGGTCAAGGTCAAACCCGAATGGATTGAACAAGCCAGGAAAATGGCTAAGTAATCCGGCGAGACAGGAGAGACGAGATGGCACACAAGAAAGCAGGCGGTTCCTCGCGCAACGGGCGCGATTCGGCCGGCCGGCGCCTCGGCGTCAAGAAATACGGCGGCGAGGCCGTCATCCCCGGCAATATCATCGTGCGCCAGCGCGGCAACAAGTTCTGGCCGGGCGATGGCGTGGGCCAGGGCAAGGACCACACCCTCTTTGCGACCGCCGAAGGCGCCGTGAGCTTCCGCAAGGGGCTCAAGGGCCGCACCTTCGTATCGGTCATGCCGATGGCGGAGGCAGCCGAGTAAGCCGACCTTAAGAGGTTCTTGAGACATCGGGGGATCGGCGAAATCGCCGGTCCCTTTTCTTTTCGGGGTCTTGCGGAGGCGGCAGGCGCATCCGACATGATGTCGGGAGGGCAGGAGGCACCGGGGCGCCCCCCGGTGACAGCAGGGGAGAGAGGCAGATGAAAATGGATGTTGTCGCCGACCAGCCGGCGATCGAGGCCGGGCGTTTCGTGCTGCGGCCGCTGCGCGCGTCCGATGCCGGGTTGATTCGGCTCTATGCGGGCGACGAAAGGGTGGCGCGCATGACCTCGTCGATCCCGCACCCGCTGCCGCCGGGGGCGGCCGAGGCGTTCATCGCCCGCGCCCGCGCCGGCGAGCGGGACGAGGATGTCTGGGCGATGGACGCCACCGGCGTCGGCGGACCCGAACTGATGGGGGTGATCTCGCTCAAGCGGCTCGACCGCGGCCAGGGCGAAGTGGGGTTCTGGGTCGCGCCGGCCTTCTGGAACGGGCAGGTCGCGTCGGACGCGGTGGCCGCGCTCGTTGCGGCGAATCCGCGTGACTGCACCGCCGTCTTTGCGACGGTGTTCCAGGACAACGCCGCATCGGCGCGCGTGCTGACCAAATGCGGCTTTCGCTATCTCGGCGATGCCGAGGCCTATTGCGTCGCGCGCGGCGCCACCGTTCCGACATGGACTTACAGCCGCAACGGCGATTGAGGATTGAGGCGTTTCGGCAACCGGCGTAAGGACAGCCCATGAAATTCCTCGATCTCGCCAGGGTCCATATCCGGTCCGGCGCCGGCGGGGCGGGCTGCGTCAGCTTCCGCCGCGAAAAGTTCATCGAATTCGGCGGTCCCGACGGCGGCGACGGCGGCGGCGGCGGCTCGGTCTGGGCCGAGACGGTCGAGGGGCTGAACACGCTGATCGATTTCCGTTACCAGCAGCATTTCTTTGCCGAGAACGGCCGCCCCGGCATGGGCAGCCAGCGCACCGGGCGCAGCGGTGCCGACATCGTGCTGCGGGTGCCGGTGGGCACCGAGATACTGGAAGAGGACGGCGAGACGCTGATCGCGGACATGACCCGGCCGGGCGAGCGCGTGCTGCTGGCGCGTGGCGGCAACGGCGGCTGGGGCAACCTGCATTTCAAGTCGGCCACCAACCAGGCGCCGCGCCGCGCCAACCCGGGGCAGGAGGGGGTCGAGCGCACGATCTGGCTCAGGCTCAAGCTCATTGCCGATGTCGGGCTCGTGGGGCTGCCCAACGCCGGCAAGTCGACCTTTCTGGCCGCGACGTCGAACGCGCGGCCCAAGATCGCCGACTACCCCTTTACCACGCTGCATCCCAACCTGGGCGTGGTGGCGGTGGATGGCGCGGAATTCGTCGTCGCCGACATCCCCGGGCTGATCGAGGGCGCGCATGAGGGTAGGGGGCTGGGCGGTACCTTTCTGGGTCATGTCGAACGCTGCGCGGTGCTGCTGCACCTGCTCGACGGCACCTCGGGTACGCCGATCGAGGACTACCGCACCATCGTCGGCGAACTCGAGGCCTATGGCGGGGCACTGGCGCGAAAGCCGCGGGTGACCGTGCTCAACAAGATCGACGCGCTCGACGACGAGGAGCGCGAGTTCCTGCGCGAAGAACTGGAGGTTGCGGCGGGCGTGCCGGTGATGCTGATGTCGGGGGTGTCGGGCGAGGGCGTGCCGGAGGTGCTGCGCGCGCTCAAGGCGCGCATCGACCGGCGCCGCGCGGCCGCCGAGGCCGCCGGCCGGGAGGCAGAGCCGTGGCGTCCCTGAGCACGGCGCGGCGCGTCGTCGTCAAGATCGGCTCGGCGCTCCTGGTCGATCGCGCCACCGGCGCCCTGCGGGCCGAATGGCTGGCGGCGCTGGCGGCGGACGTGGCCGGGCTCAGGGCGCGCGGGGCGGACGTGATCCTGGTGTCGTCGGGGTCGATTGCGCTGGGCCGCGCGGCGCTGGGCCTGCCGGGGCGCGACCTCACGCTGGAACAAAGCCAGGCGGCCGCGGCAGTGGGGCAGATTCGTCTCGCCCACGCCTATGAGCAGGCGCTCAGGGCACACGATCTGCGGGCGGCGCAGGTGCTGGTGACGCTCGAGGACAGCGCCGACCGGCGGCGCTATCTCAATTCCCGCGCGACGCTGGAACAGCTGCTCGGCCTGGGTGTCGTTCCCATCGTCAACGAGAACGACACCGTCGCCACCGACGAAATCCGCTATGGCGACAACGACCGGCTGGCGGCGCAGGTGGCGGTGACCGCCGGTGCCGACCGGCTGGTTCTCCTGAGCGACGTCGACGGGTTCTATTCCGGCAATCCCGCGCTCGACCCGTCCGCCCGGCGCTTCGACGTCATCGAGCGCATCACCCCCGAGATCGAGGCGATGGCGGGCGATGCCGGCTCGGGGCTGTCGAAGGGCGGCATGAAGACCAAGCTGATGGCGGCGCGCACCGCCACCGCCGCCGGATGCGACATGGCGATCACGTTGGGAATGGCGCTCAACCCTCTGGAAAAGCTGGAAAACGGGGCTCCGGCGACGTGGTTCCTGGCGCAGGGCGACCCGCAGCAGAAGCGCAAGGCGTGGATCGCCGCGATGAAGCCGAGGGGCCGTGTGTGCGTCGATGCCGGCGCGGTCGCGGCGCTTGGGCGCGGCAAGAGCCTGCTGCCCGCCGGGGTGACCGCCGTTTCGGGCCGTTTTCGCCGTGGCGATCCGGTCGAGGTGGCGGGGCCGGACGGCCATGTCCTGGGCCACGGGCTGACCCGCTATGACGCGGCCGATGCCGAGCGCATCAGGGGGCTGCGCACCGATGCGATCGAGCCGGTGCTGGGATACCCCGCGCGCGGGCCGCTCGTCCACCGCGACGATATGGCGTTCTGAACGCGCTTCGTGATAGTCTGGCGCCGCCCGCGCCCGCGTTTTCCACGGCGCCCGCCAAGGAGCCCCCGATGAAGGACATCGACGACATCCCCGCCCTGATGGCCGAGATCGGCGCCCGCGCCCGGGCCGCCGCCGCCACCCTCGCCACCGCCGGCGCGGATGCCAAGCGCCGCGCGCTCGAGGCAGCGGCCGATGCCGTGTGGGCGCGCCGGGAGGACATCATCGAGGCCAATGAGAAGGATCTCGCCTATGGCCGCGACAAGGGGCTGTCCGACGCGATGATCGACCGCCTGACGCTGTCCGAGGGGCGCATCCGCGGCATTGTCGACGGGCTGCGCGCGGTCGCCGCGCAGGACGATCCGGTAGGCCGGGTGATGGCGGAATGGGACATGCCTTCGGGGCTGCACATCCGCCGCGTGCGCACGCCGCTGGGCGTGATCGGCGTGATCTATGAAAGCCGGCCCAACGTCACCGCCGATGCCGGCGCGTTGTGTCTGAAATCCGGCAACGCGGTGATCCTGCGCGGGGGATCGGAAAGCCACCATTCCTCGGCCGCGATCCACGCCTGCCTGGTCGAGGGGCTGCGCGCCGCCGGCCTGCCCGAGGGGGCGATCCAGCTGGTGCCGACGCGCGATCGCGCGGCGGTACGCGAGATGCTGACCATGACCGGCACCATCGACGTCATCGTGCCACGCGGCGGCAAGGGGCTCGTCGGGCTGGTGCAGGCCGAGGCGCGGGTGCCGGTCTTTGCCCATCTGGAAGGCATCGTGCACATCT
>CAZNMK010000177.1:0-6226 GCA_964574045.1 uncultured Roseovarius sp.
AGGTCTTGACGCTGGCGACGTTGTCGGCCGCCGTCAGCTCGCCGGTCAGAAAGCGCTGAAAGGTCGACAGGTCGGGCGCCACGCATTTGAGCATGAAATCGACCTCGCCGTTCAGCATGTGGCATTCGCGCACCAGCGGCCAGGCGCGGCAGCGGTCCTCGAACGCCGACAGATCCGCCTCGGCCTGGCTTTGCAGCCCGACCATGGCATAGACCTGCACCTCGAACCCCAGTTCGCGCGCATCGACCCGGGCGTGATAGCCGCGGATATAGCCGCTTTCCTCGAGCGTGCGCACCCGGCGCAGGCAGGGCGGCGCCGAAATGCCGACACGGCGGGCCAGCTCGACATTGGTCATGCGGCCGTCGGCCTGCAGTTCGGCCAGTATCTTGCGGTCGATCTCGTCCAGTCGGGTGGCGGGCATGTTCCCTCCTCGAATTCGCGATTGTTATAGCATTGCCGCCGGTGCGCGCAATATTATTTCGCGCATACGCAAGATCGTTTCCGATGCGCCAAAGGGACGCGCCCTCGTGGACGACCGCCCGCCGGAGGTCGCGGCCGGGCTTTCGCCCGGACGCCGGCGCCGCTATATCTCGCAGCCGACTCGCCCGAAAAACCCGCCTTGCCCCGAACAGACCGAAGGTTGCCGACATGCCCGAACCCCGCCACACCAGATGCCTGATCGTCGGCTCCGGCCCGGCCGGCTATACCGCCGGCGTCTATGCCGCGCGGGCGATGCTCTCGCCCCTGCTTGTCCAGGGGATCGAGCCCGGCGGGCAGCTCACCACCACCACCGAGGTCGAGAACTGGCCCGGCGACACCGAGGTCCAGGGCCCCGACCTGATGGTTCGGATGGAGGCGCACGCCCGCGCCGTCGGCTGCGAGGTGGTGGGTGACATCATCACCGATCTCGATACCGGCAATCGTCCGTTCCGCGCCACCGGCGACAGCGGCACCGTCTACACCGCCGACACCGTGATCATGGCCACCGGCGCGCGGGCCAAGTGGCTGGGGCTGGAAAGCGAGGAAAGGTTCAAGGGCTTCGGCGTTTCGGCCTGTGCCACCTGCGACGGGTTCTTTTACCGCGGGCAGGAAATCGTCGTCGTGGGCGGCGGCAACACCGCGGTCGAAGAGGCGCTTTTCCTGACCAATTTCGCGTCAAAAGTGACGCTGATCCACCGCCGCGACGAGCTGCGCGCCGAGAAGGTGCTGCAGGAGCGCCTGCTCAAGCATCCCAAGATCGAGCCGCTGTGGTTTCACGAAGTCGAGGAAGTGCTGGGCGAGGACGACCCCAGGGGCGTGACCGGCGTGCGGGTGATCGACAACCGCAGCGGCGCGGTAGACGTGATCCCCTGCAAGGGTGTCTTCATCGCCATCGGCCACGCGCCCGCCAGCGAACTGGTCAAGGGCAAGGTCGAGATGCACCACGGCGATTACGTCAAGGTCGAACCGGGCAGCACGCGGACCTCGGTTCCCGGCCTCTTTGCCGCCGGCGACCTGACCGACCACATCTATCGCCAGGCCGTGACCAGCGCCGGCATGGGCTGCATGGCCGCGCTCGACGCCGAGAAGTTTCTCGCCGAAGAGGCCGGCTGAGCCCGCCGCGCGCACCGTTGCAGCCCCGCAATAGCGGCATTTCTGCCGGTACGGGGCAGAATGTCGCGCTGGTGCCGTGAAACCGGGTCCGATGCGGGTTTCCGAAGCGTCAACCTTTGCCCCTGCGCCGCCCGGCTCATTTTGACCGGATGGCTTGTCCCCGCCGACGGCAAGACGCGGCCTGGCGCGCCCGTCGGGCCGCCGACTGACCCCGCAAACCAGAGTCGCCAGGACGGTGCCTCGGGGACCGCTTCGGCGAGCGGCCAAGGCCAGAGCCCGACACTTGCGCAGGGTTGGGCCCCTGTCCGTTCAAACGCGGCCAGACATCCGGCGTCGCGCGGAAGGCCGACACCGACGTCACGGCGATGCGGTGCGGATGCGCTGCCTGTGGCCCAGCAGAACACCCGGCCGATCGGCCGGGTGGCCGCGGGTTTGCCCCCGTGGCGGGAAATCGCTGTGTGTTGCACCGCGCATGCCGAAGCACTTGCGAACTCGGACGCAACCCCGGACGCACACTTGCCGGTTGTTCTGTACCGAAAATCGTGCCACCCTCATCTTGCCCAGCAGCTTTCGAGACCATTGCATGCCGCTTTTTCGAAACTTCCAGATCGGCAGGATTCCCTACGATATCTTCGACTTCCTGATGCGCCCCACCCGCAAGAGCGCCGTCAACTCGCCGACGGATGCCATCTTGAAGGAATTCGTCGCCTTGGCAGAAACCATGGATAGCCCGTCGGTTCTGGAACTCGGGTCTCGAAACGTACTTGGCGTCACCCAGGCAGATACCATACCGAACCCGGGACGGTATGTCGGACTTGATGTTCTCGACGGCGAAAACGTGGATGTCGTCGGCGACATTCACCAACTCTCCAGCTACTTCGAAGACGAAGAGTTCGACCTCATGTACTCCATGTCCGTCTTCGAACACCTCATGTTTCCCTGGAAGGCCGCTCTTGAGATCAACAAGGTCCTCAAGACCGGTGGCTACGTGTACATTGCAACCCATCCGTCGTGGCCGCAGCACGAGATGCCCTGGGATTTCTGGCGATTTCCGAAGAACGCCTTCCATTCCATTTTCAATTCGACCACGGGATTCGAGGTGATTTCGCTGGCGGAGGGAGGGCCACTCAGATCCTTTCCGTTGGAATTCCGGCCGCAAATGCGCACCATTTACAAGTATCCGGTCAACTCCCTGGTTTCGTGCCTGGCGCGCAAGATCGGGCCATATGACCGGGAAAGGGTGCGCTGGGACATGGCACCTGGTGACGTCACCGACACGATGTACCCGCCTAAAGGCGAACCCTCCAGAAAATGGAAGTTGAAGCACCTGGGACCCAAGGCAAAGTGAAGGACTTGCAGAGTGCAATCCAGCCCATCCGCACGCAGGAATTCGAACCGCTGCGTGGCGAGCGTCCGGGTCCGATCTGGATCAGCTAGCGATTATCCAAAGGATTCTCCAAAGACCGCCCCGGGAAAACCGAACTGCGCGGCAGCCGCGAGATCGCTGTCGTTAGATATCTGTACGTCCGCTCCTGCCGACCGAACATCGGTCCGGTTTGTCCCGCGGATCCGATGCCTGTCCATCTGCAGAGCGTGATCTGCCCACCGTCCGAGGAGGCGCGTCGCGGTTCGGGCCTGCGAAGTCGGGGGGCGTCCCCGGCCGGCGCCGCGAGGTCCGGCGGACCCCTGCGCGATGCGCGCCGGCAACACACTGTTCACGGCTGAACAAAGGGGTTTTCACGGCCGGCGGTCCGTGGCATGTGTTCACCAGTGAACACATTTGCGAGTCGCGGGACATGAACGCCACCGAGTTACAGCCGGACGGTGCGGGCGAGGACCACCTCTTCCGCCTTCTGCGCCAGCTCGACCAGGCGCCCGGGGCGTCGCAGCGCGCGATCGCCGCGGCGATCGGCATCTCGCTCGGCCGGCTGAACGCGCTGCTGCGCCGGGCGGCCGATGACGGGTTCATCCGGATATCTGACCGCCAGGGCCCCGACAGGCGCCAGCGGTTCGCCTACGCGCTGACCTCGCGCGGGGCGGCCGAGAAGGCGCGCCTCACGGACCGTTTCCTCGCGCGCAAGTTCGCCGAATACGACGCCCTTCATGCCGAACTGACCGGCACCACCAGCGGCCTTTCCCCGCTCAAATCCAGGACCAAGCTCGTGCAAAACAACCTCGCCCCGATCCCCGAACTCTACGTCTCCTACGAGTCGGCCCAGAAGCTGAAGGCCGAGGCGGCCGAGTTGACCAGCTGGGATCTCAGCCCGCGCCAGATCTGCGATCTGGAGCTTCTGATGAATGGCGGCTTCAGCCCGCTCAAGGGCTTCATGACCGAGGCCGATTACGACGGCGTGGTCAAGGACATGCGCCTCGCGGACGGCACGCTGTGGCCGATGCCGATCGCGCTCGATGTGTCCGCGGAGTTCGCCCAGGGCATCGAGCCGGGCCAGGACATCGCGCTGCGCGACCAGGAGGGGGTGATCCTCGCGACGCTCACCGTCACCGACCGCTGGACGCCCGACAAGGCGCGCGAGGCGCAACAGGTCTTCGGCGCCGACGACATCGCGCATCCGGCGGTGAACTACCTGCACCACACCGCCGGGGCGGTCTATCTGGGCGGGCCGGTGACCGGCATCCAGCCGCCGGTGCACTATGATTTCCGCGCCCGCCGAGACACCCCCAACGAGCTGCGCGCGCTCTTCCGCAAGCTCGGCTGGCGCAAGATCGTCGCCTTCCAGACCCGCAACCCGCTGCACCGCGCGCATCAGGAGCTGACGTTCCGCGCCGCCAAGGAGGTCGAGGCCAACCTGCTCATCCACCCGGTCGTCGGCATGACCAAGCCGGGCGATGTCGACCACTTCACCCGCGTGCGCTGTTACGAGGCGGTGCTCGACAAGTACCCCGGCTCGACCACCGCGATGAGCCTTCTTAACCTCGCCATGCGCATGGCCGGCCCGCGCGAGGCGCTGTGGCACGCGCTCATCCGCAAGAACCACGGCTGCACCCATTTCATCGTCGGGCGCGACCACGCGGGCCCCGGCAAGAACAGCCAGGGCGAGGATTTCTACGGCCCCTACGACGCGCAGGAGATGGTGCGCGCGCACCAGGGCGAGATCGGCATCGAACTGGTGCCCTTCAAGCACATGGTCTATGTCCAGGAGCGCGCCCAGTACGAGCCCGTGGACGAGATCGAGGACCGCGACAATGTCACCATCCTCAACATCTCGGGCACCGAACTGCGCCGCCGCCTGCGCGAGGGGCTGGAAATCCCCGACTGGTTCAGCTTTCCCGAGGTCGTGGAACAGCTGCGCCGCCGCTACCCGCCGCGCAGCCAGCAGGGCTTTACCGTCTTCTTCACCGGCCTGTCGGGCTCGGGCAAGTCGACCATCGCCAACGCGCTGATGATCAAGCTGATGGAGATGGGCGGGCGGCCGGTGACGCTCCTCGATGGCGACATCGTGCGCAAGAACCTCTCTTCCGAGCTCGGCTTTTCCAAGGAACACCGCGACCTCAACATCCGCCGCATCGGCTATGTCGCCTCCGAGATCACCAAGAACGGCGGCATCGCGCTCTGCGCGCCCATCGCGCCCTACGCCGCCACCCGCCGGGCGGTGCGCGAGGAGATCGAAGCCTACGGCGCCTTTGTCGAGGTCCACGTGGCGACCTCGCTGGAGGAATGCGAACGCCGCGACCGCAAGGGGCTCTACAAGCTCGCCCGCGCGGGCAAGATCAAGGAATTCACCGGCATCTCGGACCCCTACGACGTGCCCGAAAACCCCGAACTCAGGGTCGATACCGAGGGCGCCGACGTCGACAACTGCGCCCATCAGGTGGTGCTCAAGCTCGAACAGATGGGCCTCATCGCGGGCTGAGGGGGGGGCGCGGCGCCCGGACCCGGCGGGCTCAGGCCCGCGCCGGCCGGGGATGGGGCGGCACGGGCCGGTCCTCCAGCACCGCGCGCGCGGCGCGCTCGAAAATGTCGCCATAGGCGGCCGCCTGCGGCCCGGCCGCCAGAAGGCCGGGCAGCCGCGCGGCATAGTCGGCCTCGGACATCGCCGCCAGCGCCGCCGCCAGATCGGCCTCGGTCTCGCACAGGATCATGCCCGAGACATCCATGAAATCGGCGATGTTGGGGCACCCCCAATAGATCGGCACCGTCCGGCACAGCACCGCGTCGATCAGCTTTTCGGTAAAGAAGTTGCGCTCGCGCACGTTCTCGATCACCAGCGAATAGCGATACGGCGCAAGCCCCTCCGCCTTGGCGCCGAAGGGGGTGTAGCCGCGCCCCAGCAGTTCGACGTCGCGCCCCTCGCGCCGCACCCGCTCGGCCAGGCGGTGGCGCAGTTCGTGCCCCTCCTGCGAACGCTTGGCCGAAGCGATGAGCGAACACATGGCGCGCTTGGTCATGTCGCGTTCCCGCCAGTCGGGCACCCAGCAGGTCCCGTAGGGAAAGAAAATGCCGTTGGGCAGCCGCGCCAGCAGCGCCTCGTTGTAACTCAGGATGCGGTGATAGCGTCCGGCACGGCGCACCGCGCGGCGCTGGCGCGCGGCGTGGATCGCCGTCGGCTCGGCCATGACGACCGAGATCAGCGCCCGCGTGCCCCGCCGCAGGCGCGGGCGCATCAGGTCCTGT
>CAZNMK010000178.1:0-6176 GCA_964574045.1 uncultured Roseovarius sp.
AGCGGGCGGTCGGTGATCAGCTCGATGTTGTTGAGCCCCAGCACCCGGCGGTCGGCGCCCCAGATGGCGCCGTAGCGGGGACCGTTGACGTTGACGATGGGCGGGTCTTCGCCCAGCGTCTTCCACACCACGCCGCCCCAGCCGGCCTCGAAGGCGCGGCGGACGTTGTATTCCTTGTCCGTCGGCGGCGCCGAGGCCAGCCAGAACGGGTTGGGGGATTTGATCCCGACGAAGTTCGATGCGAGATTGGCCATTGCCGGTCTCCGTGTTGGTTTGCTCCGCCCCGGGCCTGACCCGGGGCCTCTTGGTCGGGCGATGCCCCGGATCGGGGTCCGGGGCGCCCGGGGCACTCGGGAAAAGTCAGCCCATCAGCGCCCTGTGGATGTCCTGCGCCGCGTCGCGGCCCTGTGCCACCGCCGTCACGGTCAGGTCCTCGCCCTGCCCGGTGCAGTCGCCGCCGGCCCAGACGCCCTTGACGCTGGTGCGCCCCGGCCCGCTGACGGCGATCCTGCCGCCGTCGAGATCGGGCAGGCCGTCGCCCGCCAGCGTCTGGCCGATGGCCTTGAACACCTGGTCGGCGGCCAGGCGGAAGGTCTGGCCGGTGGGGGCGAGATCGTCGTCGGTATATTCGAACTCGATCTCGCGCACCGCGCCGTTGCCGTGAACCGCCACCGGCCGGGCATTGGTGACGATGCGCACGCCTTTCGAGGCCGCGAGGTCCTGTTCATAGGCGCTCGCGTTCATCCGCTCGCGCCCGCGGCGATAGACCAGCGTGACGTTGAGTGCGCCAAGCAGTTTCGCCTGCACCGCGGCGTCGATGGCGGTCATGCCGCCGCCGATCACCACCACGTCGCGGCCGATGGGCAGCGCCGCCAGGTCGCTGGCCTGGCGCAGTTCGGCGATGAAATCGACGGCGTTTTCGACGCCGTCCAACCCCTCGTCCGCAAGCCCCAGCGCGTTGACGCCGCCGAGGCCCAGCCCCAGAAACACCGCGTCGAAATCGCGCCGGAGCGCGTCGAGCGCGAGCCCCTCGCCCAGCCGCTCGCCGGTCCTGACCTCGATGCCGCCGATTTGCAGGAGCCAGTCGACTTCGGCCTGCGCGAAGCCCTCGACGGTCTTGTAGGCGGCGATGCCGTACTCGTTGAGCCCGCCGGGCCGCTCGCGTGCGTCGAAGACCGTCACCTCGTGGCCGTGCATCGCCAGCCGGTGCGCGCAGGCCAGCCCCGCCGGACCCGCGCCCACCACCGCCACGCGCCGCCCCGTGGGCTCGGCGCGGGTGTAGGGGTGGGCGTTTTTCGCCATCAGCGTGTCGGTGGCGTGGCGCTGCAGGCGTCCGATCAGCACCGGCTTGCCCTCGGCCGCCTCGCGCACGCAGGCCTCCTCGCACAGGGTCTCGGTCGGGCAGACGCGGGCGCACATGCCACCGAGGATGTTCTGGTCGAAGATCGTTCTTGCCGCCGCCTCGGGCGTGCCGGTGGCGATCTGGCGGATGAAGAGCGGGATG
Source organism: uncultured Roseovarius sp. (assembly GCA_964574045.1). Classification (GTDB taxonomy): domain Bacteria; phylum Pseudomonadota; class Alphaproteobacteria; order Rhodobacterales; family Rhodobacteraceae; genus Roseovarius. The sequence continues at coordinate 1,505 of CAZNMK010000178.1, forward strand.
TCGATGGTGGTCGGGCAGGCGGCGATGCAGGGCGCGTCGTGGCAGAAATAGCAGCGGTCGGCGGCGACCTGCGCCTCGTGCGCATCGAGCGGCGGATGCAGGTCGGCGAAGTTCTCGGCGTAGTCGGCGGGTGCGAGCCGCCCGGCCGCGATCCCGGGCGTAAAGGCGTTCTGGCTCATGGATTTCCTCCCCTGGCTGACCCATGTCTTTGGGTCGAGTATGCCACAGGTCATTTTTTTATCAATTGGTAAAATTATTCGGCGGCGGGATGACCGAACCTGCCGGCCGGCCCCTCGGGGGGACAGTTGATTGACACGGTCCTTTGGTTTCAAGCGTGCCCGCGCCCCGGGCCTGACCCGGGACCCCGCGATGAGGCGCGCAGGCCCCGGCGCGGGGGCCGGGGCGGGTTTTCGACGAACGGCGGTAGGATTCAGCCCGTGCCGAGCGCCCGGCCGACGGCGCCGTCGATGAACTCTTCGAGTTCGTCGCGCATGCCCGCGACTATCCTTCTGCGCCGCTCCGAAGGCACCGAGATCATCGCGCCCTCGCCGTGCGGGCGGAATTCCAGCCGGCCGGCAAGCTGGTGCATCCGCGCGCCGCCATCGACGCCCTCGCCCACCGGCACCAGCACGGTCTTGTCGAGGATGAGCGCGAGCGCGGTGAAGTGAAACGAGTTCGAGGCCACGGTTCGGGCGCCGACGAGCCGCGACAAGAGCGCGAGCGGCCCGCCCAGCGACAGGCCGAAGCGGCGCGCATCGCGCCAGTCGAAATTGATGAACGATACCGGCCCGGCATCGGCTGCGCCCGCCATCCGCCCGGCCCATCCCCGCAGCCCGTAACCGGCGAGAACCGTTCCCGTGCCGCCGGACGATGCCGCCTCCCCGCTGCCGGTCAGCCGGGTCAGTGCCTGCTGCGTGAACAGGAACGACGGGTCGGGCAGGACCCGGCCCGACAGGCCGAAACGGGTGTCGAAATCCCGCGCCATCCAGTCCTCGCGGAACGACAGCGTATCGAAACCGGCCAGCGCCTCGATACAGGCCGGGGGAACCTGGGCCAGATCCTCGGGGCGGAACGCCGACATCGCCAGGCCGAAGCGGGGGATGCCGGCCAGCGCGGGCAGGACGCTGCGCGCCAGGTCGCGGCCATAAAGCAGGCGGCTGTTCAGCACCTGGTCGGAGCCCAGGAACATCGCGTCGATCCCGTCGCCGCCAAGGGCGGCGCCGACATCGCCGCCGGGACCGAGATTGACCGTGCGCATGCCCACGCGCGCGCGGTCGCGGGCAAAGCTGCGGGCGCGCAGCCGGCCGACCATGCCCACCGGTTTCCACGGGGCGCGCAGATAGTGCCGGACCGGGTTGGGGTCGAGCTGCACGACCTCTATGCCGTGGACATCCTCCAGCCGGCGCTGGGTCGCCAGCGCCTGCATGAAGGCGCCGAAATTGATGGCGGTCGAGAAGGTCACGATCATCATGCGGGGCATCGGTGCCGGTCTCCTCGACGCAGGGGCTGGATCGGTTCGGACAGGACACTAGCGGCTGACCGCCACGGGCGAAAGGCCGGTGTCCCGGAAAACCGTGCCGTAATCCGGCGCAGCAGGCGCGGCAGGCGACCATGCGATGCGGGCAAGACGCGCGTTCAGCGCAGCTTTTCGCGTTCGAGCCGCTGGCGTGCGATCGTCTCGTTCCGGGCGGTCTTCTGCTGATCGGCCAGTGCGCGTTCGACATAGTCCAGATGCGCCTCGACGGCGGCGCGGGCGGCATCGGCATCGCGGGCCTGCAGCGCGTCGTTGATCGCGCGGTGCTGATCCAGCAGGGCGCCGCGGGTGGTGCGCTGGCGGAACATGACCTGGCGGTTGTAGAACACCCCTTCGCGCAGCAGCTGGAACATCGAGCGCATCATGTGCAGCATCACCACGTTGTGGCTGGCCTCGACGATCGCCATGTGGAATTCGGCATCGAGGCGGGCCTCGTCTTCGGGCCTGGCCCTGGCGTGCGCCGCCTCCATCTTGGCGAATATCTCGCCCACGACACGCAGATCGGTGGCCGAGGCCAGCCGCGCCGCGCGCGCGGCGGCAAGCCCTTCGAGATCGCGGCGAAAGGAGATGTAGTCGAACACCGCCTCGTCGTGGTCCGACAGAAGCCGGATCAGCGCGTCGGAGAACGCGTTGCCCAGGACGTCGGCGACATAGATGCCGGCGCCGGCCCGTGCCTTCAGCAGACCCTTGTCCTGGAGCCCGGCCAGCGCCTCGCGCAGCGACGGGCGCGAGACGCCCAGCCGCTCGGCCAGGTCGCGTTCCGCCGGCAGCCGCTCGCCCGGGCGCAGGATGCCGCGCAGGATCAGTTTTTCGATCTGCTGCGTCACCGCGGCGGACAGCTTTTCGGGGGTAACTTTCTGAAACGGCATCGGGCGGTCCTGGCGGCGGTATCGGGCACGCCTCCCCCGGGGTGAATGTGCCCGGCAAGAAGCGGGTCGGGTCCGGCATGATCGCCGCGATGGGGCATGCGGTCAATGCGGTACGATCCCCGCCGAAGAGCCGGGCCGGGCGGGTCAGCCCGCCGGCAGCGGCTTTTCCATGAAGATCGAGCTGGCGCTGGGCAGGTAGTCGCCGAACGCCCCGCAGGGCGCAAAGCCCGCGCGCCGGTAGAGGCCGAGCGCGGCGTCGAGGCCGCGGCCGGTTTCCAGCCGCAGCAGGGCAAGGCCGCGGTCGCGGGCCTCGTCCTCGATGGCGCGCAACAGCGCGGCGCCCACCCCGCGGCCGCGGGCCGGGGGCGCGGTGAACATCGCCTTGACCTCGCCATAGCCGCCGCGAAGCGCCAGCGCGCCGGTGCCCAGCACCTGCGTGCCCTCGCGCGCGGCGAAAAAGCGGATGTCGGGGGCGGCCAGCGCGCCGATTTCGAGAAAGTGGTTTTCCTCGGGCGGAAACATCTCGCGCATCATTGCGTGGCTGGCCTCGATCAGGGCGCGCGGGCCGGGGGCGCGGGGGTCGGCTGGCTCGACGATCAGCATCGGGTTGCGTTTTCTCGGTCAGGCATGTGGTTCGCGGCATGTTCAGCATGGTCGGGCGCCGGCGGCAAGGGGTTGGCCGGTCCCTGGCCGACGGAATGGGACGGTCTGGCGCACGATACGCAATATCTTGTGGATAAACCCGCCGCATTGCCCATATCCTGTGAATTCCCGTTGACAGCTTGTACCGGCGCCCTTCACATGGAGCCCCAGGGACCGGCGCTGCCGGCGAATACGCGAAGAACGGGGTTCAGGTGCAGTTCACCAGGCTCAGACTGACCGGCTTCAAGAGCTTCGTCGATCCGACCGATCTGTCGATCGCCGAGGGGCTGACCGGGGTGGTGGGGCCCAATGGCTGCGGCAAGTCGAACCTGCTCGAGGCGCTGCGCTGGGTGATGGGCGAAAACCGCCCCACGGCGATGCGCGGCGGCGGCATGGAGGACGTGATCTTTGCCGGCGCGGCGACTCGGCCGGCGCGCAATTTCGCCGAGGTGGCGGTGCATATCGACAACGCCGACCGGCTGGCGCCGGCTGGGTTCAACGACACCGACCACCTCGAGATCGTCCGCCGCATCACCCGCGACGTGGGCAGCGCCTACAAGCTCAACGGGAAAGAGGTGCGCGCCCGCGACGTGCAGATGCTGTTTGCCGACGCCTCGACCGGGGCGCATTCGCCGGCGCTTGTGCGGCAGGGCCAGATCGCCGAGCTGATCAACGCCCGGCCCAAGGCGCGGCGGCGCAACCTGGAAGAGGCGGCGGGGATTTCCGGCCTCTACCAGCGCCGTCACGAGGCGGAGCTGAAGCTGGGCGCGGCCGAGGCCAACCTCACCCGTGTCGACGACGTCATCGAACAGCTGGCGGCGCAGCTCGCGCAGCTAGAACGGCAGGCCCGCCAGGCGGCGCGGTACCGCCGCATCGGCGAGGAGTTGCGCCACGCCGAGGGGCTCTTGTTGTGGCGGCGATGGCGCGAGGCCGACACCGCCTGCGCCGCCGCCGAGGCCACGTTGCGCGAGCGCACGGCGATGGCCGCGCGCACCGGGACCGCCGCGCGCGAGGCCGAGCGTGCCCGCACCGCGGCAGAGGAGGCGCTGCCGCCGCTGCGCGAGGAAGAGGCGATCGCGGCGGCGGTGCTGCAGCGGCTGGTCGTGGCGCGCGACGCGCTGGCGGAACGCGAAGAGGGTGCCCTTGCCCGGATCGAGACGCTGACCTCGCGGATCGACCAGCTGACCCGCGATATCGCGCGCGAGGAAAGCCTCAACCGCGACGCCGGCGAGACCATCGCCCGGCTGGAGGAAGAGGCGGCGGAGCTGGCGGAGGCGGCAGAGGGACATGACGAGCGCGTGGCCGGCGCCGCCCGCGCGGCGGCCGAGGCGGCGGCGGAGCTGCAGCGGCACGAGGCGCGGCTTGGCGAGCTGACAGAGGACGTGGCCCGCCTGTCGGCCCGCCACCAGTCGGCCCGGCGCATGGTCGAGGACAGCCGCAAGACGCTGGAGAAAAGCGCCGGCGAGGCCGGCCGCGCCCGCGCCGCCGCCGACGAGGCACGCCAGGCGCTCGACCGGGCGGGGCGGGACCATGCCGCCGCCGCCAGCGCCGAGGCCGAGGCGACCGCCGCCGCGCAGGCCGCCGGCGAGGCGCTCGAGCGCGCCGACGACGCCCGCGCCGAGGCGCA
>CAZNMK010000179.1:0-1195 GCA_964574045.1 uncultured Roseovarius sp.
GAGGGTGCGATACTGCTGGGCGGGGATGCCGAGATCACGCTCACCTACCGCTTTGCCACCCTCGATGAGCGCGCCTTCATGGACAGCACGGCCGAGGCCGTCTCGGAAATCGTCGATTTCCGCTCGATGGCGGTGACCCCGGACGGCGAGCGGGCGCTCACCCAGATCAAGGCGGTCGATGCCGCCTATCCGCTGGTGGGCCAGGTGGGGCTCGACCCGCCGATGCCGCTTGGCGCGGCGCTCGCGGGCGACGGCGGCCTGCCCGGCGCGGTGGTGCATCCGCTTCTGGCCGACCGTCTGGGGATCGCCCCGGGCGACAGTCTTCGGCTCGGACGGCAGGATTTCCGGCTGATGGCGCTGCTTAAGGACGAACCCGACAGCGCCGCCGCCAGTTTCGGCCTCGGGCCGCGAAGCATCGTCGCGACCTCGGCGCTGGCCGACTCGGGGCTGCTCAGCGCCGGCACGCTCTATTCCACCCACTACCGGCTCGCCCTGCCGCGGGGCGCCGATCTCGCGTCGGTCAAGGCGGTGGCAAAAACCGCGCTCAAGGATAGCGGCATGCGCTGGCGCGACGCGCGCAACGGCGCGCCGGAGGTGGCGATGTTTGTCGACCGGATGGGCAAGTTCCTGGTGCTGGTGGGGCTTTCCGGGCTCGCCGTGGGCGGCGTCGGCATCTCGGCGGCGCTGCGTGCCTATCTGGCGGGCAAGACCGGAACCATCGCCACGCTGCGCACGCTCGGCGCCGACCAGCGCACGATATTCCTGACCTATTTCCTGCAGACCGGCGCGCTGGCGGTGCTCGGCATCGTGCTGGGCCTCGCGTTGGGCGTCGGCGTGCCGCTGCTGCTGGCGCCGCTGATCGAGGCGCGGCTGCCGGTGCCGGCGGTCTTTGCCCCCTGGCCCGGGCCGATGGCCGAGGCCGCGCTCTACAGTGCGCTGACGGTGCTGATCTTTACCCTCTGGCCGCTGGCGCGGGCGCGCGACGTGCGCGCCGCCGCGCTCTATCGCGGCGCGCCGGCCGGCAGCCGCGCCCTGCCCCCCTGGCCCTTTGCGATTGCCACGCTGGGCCTGCTGGCGGCGCTTCTCGCCGCGGCGGCGACGTTCTCGGGTAATCGCGAACTGACGCTCTGGACGGCGGGCGGTATCCTGGCGGCGCTCGCTGTGCTCGCACTCGCAGGCCGTCTCGTCGCGATGG
>CAZNMK010000179.1:1205-6159 GCA_964574045.1 uncultured Roseovarius sp.
CAGGCGGCGCGCATCAGGACATCCGATGCTCGGCTGGGCGCTGGCGGCCATCGGCGCGCGCGGCGGCAGCGCGGGGGCGGCGGTGCTGTCGCTGGGGCTGGGGCTCGCCGTTCTGGCGGCGGTGGGCCAGATCGACGCCAACCTGCGCGATGCCATCGCCCGCGATCTGCCGGAAAGGGCGCCGGCCTTCTTTTTCGTCGACATCCAGAAGGACCAGATGCCGGCGGTGATGGAGCGGCTGCGAACCGATCCCGCCGTCGACCGGATCGACCATGCGCCGATGCTGCGCGGGATCGTCACCGCCATCAACGGCCGCCCGGCGGCCGAGGTCGCGGGCGATCACTGGGTGCTGCGCGGCGACCGGGGCGTGAGCTATGCCGATGCCCTTCCCGCGCGCACGCAGCTGATCGCGGGCAGCTGGTGGGGGCCCGACTATGACGGGCCGCCGCAGCTGAGCTTTGCCGCGCAGGAAGCCGCCGAGATGGGGCTCGAGCTCGGCGACGAGATCACCGTCAACATCCTCGGGCGCGAGATCGCGGCGCGTCTGACCTCGACGCGGGCGGTCGATTTCTCGACCGCCGGGATGGGCTTTGTCATGGTGATGAACCGCGCGGCGCTGGCGGCGGCACCGCACAGCTTCATCGCCACCGTCTATGCCGACCCCGACGCCGAAGCGGCAATCCTGCGCGACATCGCCGCCGCCTATCCCAACGTCACCGCGATCCGTGTGCGCGAGGCCATCGACCGGGTCAGCGATCTGCTGGCCGGCCTCGCCTCGGCGACCGCCTGGGGGGCGGCGGTGACGCTGATGACCGGATTGCTGGTGCTGATCGGCGCCGCGGCGGCGGACCAGCGCGCGCGCCGATACGAGGCGGCGATCCTCAAGACCCTGGGCGCCACCCGCGCGCGCATCCTCTGGGGGCTCAGCCTGCGCGCGATGCTGCTGGGCGCGGCGGCGGGGCTCGTGGCGCTCGGTGCCGGGATCGGCGGCGGCTGGGCGGTCAGCCATTTCGCCATGGAAACCGGCTTTGCCGTCGCCTGGGGGCGGGCGGTGCTGATCGTCGCCGGCGGCGCGACGATCAGCCTGCTGGCGGGGCTTGCCTTTGCCTGGGGTCCGGTCTCGGCCGGCCCTGCGCGGGTCTTGAGGACGCAGGAGTGATCGGGCGCACCCCACGTTCTCTGCCCTGAACGGGTTCCCATCGCTCTCCCGCCCGGCGGCACCGCCGAGCGGTGGCAGCGCTCTGAAGCGTGTCGCGCCTGAGCGGAATCACCCGCCCGACGCGCAGCGACGGGCACGCGACCGCCCGCCCCCAAGGCGGGCGCGTTCCGCGCCCACCCGGGCGGTCGCGCGCCCGTCGTCGAACCGGTTCCTGGAAGCCGACAACAACCGGCGCGGATCGGACGTCGCCGCGGTCGGCCTCCTGCGTCGCTCAGAGCCCCAGCTTTCGCTGCACGATCTCGTTGACGGCCTTGGGGTTGGCCTTGCCGCCGGTGGCCTTCATCACCTGGCCCACGAACCAGCCGGCGAGCTTGGGGTTGGCTTTCGCCTTTTCCACCTGCGCGGGATTGTCGGCGACGATCCGGTCTACCGCTTCCTCGATGGCGCCGGTGTCGGTGACCTGTTTCATGCCCCGTTCCTCGACGATCCGCGCCGGGTCGCCTCCCGTCGTGTAGACGATCTCGAAGAGGTCCTTGGCGATCTTGCCGGAGATGGCGTCCGACGCGATCAGGTCGACGATCCCGCCCAGCTGTGCGGGGCTCACCGGGCTGTCGGCGATGTCGTGGCCTTCCTTCTTGAGCCGTCCGTAAAGCTCGTTGATGACCCAGTTGGCGACCGTCTTGCCGTCGCGGCCCTTGGCCGCGGCCTCGAAGAAGGCGGCGTTCTCGGCCTCGGCGGTCAGCACGCCGGCGTCGTATTCGCTGAGGCCGAAATCGGTCACGAAGCGCGCCTTCTTTTCGTCCGGCAGTTCGGGCAGCGAAGCGGCGATCGCGTCGACCCAGTCCTGCTCGATCTCCAGCGGCAGGAGGTCGGGGTCGGGGAAATAGCGGTAATCGTGCGCCTCCTCCTTGGAGCGCATGCTCCGCGTCTCGCCCTTGTCGGGGTCGAAAAGGCGGGTTTCCTGCACCACCTCGCCGCCGGCCTCGAGGATGGCGATCTGGCGGCGGGCCTCGTACTCGATGGCGGCTTGGATGAAGCGCATCGAGTTCATGTTCTTGATCTCGCAGCGGGTGCCGAGATGGCTGAAATCCTGGCTCTCCATGTACTTCTCATGGGCGCCGGGGCGGCAGACCGAGACGTTGACGTCGGCGCGCAGGCTGCCGTTTTGCATGTTGCCGTCGCAGGTGCCCAGGTAACGCAGGATCCGGCGCAGCTTGGCCACGTAGGCCGCGGCCTCCTCGGGGCCGCGGATGTCGGGGCGGCTGACGATCTCCATCAAACAGACGCCGGTGCGGTTCAGGTCGACGAAGGACATCGCCGGGTCCATGTCGTGGATCGACTTGCCGGCGTCCTGTTCCATGTGGATGCGCTCGATGCGCACGCGCCGCGCGACGCCCGGTGCGATGTCGACGAGGATTTCGCCCTCGCCCACCAGCGGCTGGTAGAGCTGGGAGATCTGATAGCCCTGCGGCAGGTCGGGGTAGAAATAGTTCTTGCGGTCGAACGCCGAGCGCAGGTTGATTTCGGCCTTCAGCCCCAGCCCGGTGCGCACGGCCTGCTCGACGCAGAATTCGTTGATCACCGGCAGCATGCCGGGCATGGCGGCGTCGACGAAGGAGACGTTCGAGTTGGGCTCGGCCCCGAAGCGGGTGGAGGCGCCCGAAAAGAGCTTGGCGTTGGACGCCACCTGGGCATGCACCTCCATCCCGATCACCAGCTCCCAGTCGTGTTTGGCCCCGGCGATCACCCTGGGTTCGGGGGCCTCGTAGGTCAGGTCCAGCATGCGCGCCGCACCGTTTGCGTCCAGGCCGGGTTTCTAGACCGGGCGGGGTGCACGGGCAAGGGGCGGGCGGCGCTTCTGGGGGTGCGACGCCCGCCGCGCACGCCGCGCCCGGCCCCGGGCGGGTCGGGCGCGTGCCCAAATCGGAGATTTGGGCATTGGTATGGTGGTGGGGCGGACCCACCATTTCGCGGATGTCCGATCGGGGCGGTGGGCTGGGAACCCGGCCTATGCATTCCGTGCGGGTCGGGTGTTGTCCGCCCGGGCGGGCAGGGCGGCAAGGGTCGGCAGGGTGGCAAATCTGCATATCATTTCGGTTTTCTCCGCCTCACGTTCCCGCCCCGCTGCCCCGGCCGACCGGCGGTCGAGCGGCCCCTGGCGCCCACCGCCGCCTCGGCGGCCCTTTCAACCGCCTGCTGACGCGCCAGCGGGTCGTCGTGAACCGCGAGGTCCACGGCCTCGAGCCGCCTGATCTCGTCGCGCAGGCGCGCGGCCTCCTCGAATTCCAGGTTCTCGGCGGCCTTCAGCATGTCCCCGCGCAGCGCCTCAAGATGGGACTGCAAGTTACTGCCCATAAGCGGTTTTTCGATGGTGGCCGTCACCCGGCCCATGTCGGTGTCGCCCTGCCAGAGCCCGGCTAGGATGTCCTCGACGTTCTTCTTGACCGTCGCCGGGGTGATGCCGTGTTCCTCGTTATAGGCCATCTGCTTGGCGCGGCGGCGCTCGGTCTCGCCGATGGCGCGCTCCATGCTGCCGGTAACGCGGTCGGCGTACATGATCACGCGCCCCTCGGCGTTGCGCGCCGCCCGCCCGATGGTCTGGATGAGCGAGGTTTCCGAGCGCAGGAACCCCTCCTTGTCGGCGTCGAGGATCGCCACCAGCCCGCATTCGGGGATGTCGAGCCCCTCGCGCAAGAGGTTGATGCCCACCAGAACGTCGAAAGCGCCGAGCCGAAGGTCTCGCAAAATCTCAATTCTTTCAATCGTGTCGATGTCGGAATGCATGTAGCGCACGCGGATGCCCTGTTCGTGCAGGTACTCGGTCAGATCCTCGGCCATGCGCTTGGTGAGCGTCGTCACCAGGGTACGGTACCCCGCGGCGGCGACGCGGCGCACCTCGTCGAGCAGGTCGTCGACCTGGGTCTCGACCGGGCGGATCTCCACCGCCGGGTCCAGGAGGCCGGTGGGCCGGATCACCTGTTCGGTGAAGACCCCGCCGGTCTGTTCCAGCTCCCAGCCCGCCGGGGTGGCCGAGACGAAGACCGATTGCGGGCGCATGGCATCCCATTCCTCGAACTTCAGCGGTCGGTTGTCCATGCAGGACGGCAAGCGGAAGCCATGTTCCGCAAGCGTGAACTTGCGGCGATAGTCGCCCCGGTACATGCCCCCGATCTGGGGCACGCTGACATGGGATTCGTCCGCGAAAACAATCGCGTGGTCGGGGATGAACTCGAACAGCGTCGGCGGCGGCTCGCCCGGTGCACGGCCCGTGAGATAGCGCGAGTAGTTCTCGATGCCCGAACACACGCCCGTCGCCTCGAGCATTTCGAGATCGAAACTGGTGCGCTGTTCGAGCCGCTGCGCCTCGAGGAGCTTGCCCTCGCCGACAAGCTGGTCGAGACGCTGGCGCAGCTCCTTCCTGATGTTGACGATCGCCTGCTGCATCGTCGGCTTGGGGGTGACGTAGTGCGAGTTTGCGTAGATGCGGATACGCTCCATCGCGGCCGCCTTCTCGCCGGTCAGAGGATCGAACTCGGTAATCGATTCAAGCTCTTCGCCGAAGAAGCTCAGCTTCCAGGCGCGGTCCTCGAGGTGGGCGGGCCAGATTTCCAGGCTGTCGCCCCGGACGCGGAAACTGCCGCGCTGGAAGGCCTGGTCGTTGCGCCGGTACTGCTGCGCCACCAGGTCGGCCATGATGCGGCGCTGGTCGTAGTCCTGGCCTACCTGCAGATCCTGGGTCATGGCGCCGTAGGTCTCGACGCTGCCGATGCCGTAGATGCAGCTGACCGAGGCGAC
>CAZNMK010000180.1:0-6114 GCA_964574045.1 uncultured Roseovarius sp.
AAAGGTCCATCTCCTTGCGCAGGCGCAAGAGGCCGCGCTCGGGTTTGACCGAGAAATCCAGGTCGTCGTATTTCGGGCCGCCCACGGCACCGAGCAGAACCGCATCGACCTCTTGCGCCCTTTGCATCGTGGCGTCCGTCAGCGGGGTGCCGTGCGCGTCATACGCCGCACCGCCGACAAGGTCCTCGCTGACGTCGAACGCGAGGCCGCGGCGGGTGCCGAACCAGTCGATGACGCGGCGCACCTCGGCCATCACCTCGGGGCCGATCCCGTCGCCGGGCAGGATGAGAAGCGAGGGGTTGGTCATGGCGGGCGGTCCTTGCGTTCGCGAGAGGTTTGCGCCACCGCCTAGCCCGAAGCCGGGGGCGGGTCAAGAATGCCCCGCCGGCGATGGCCGCCGGCCGGTCTACCAGTCGATGGCGATGTCCACCCAGACCAGCCGGTGCCGGCCGGCGGCGGCGGCAATGTCGGCGCGCGGGTCGTCCTCGGGGGGCCAGAACACGCCCGAACCCGTCACCTTCAGCTCGGCCGAGGGCAGCACGTAGCTCACCCGCAGATTGCCCGGTCCGGGCGCAGGCCAGGAGGCGGTATCGAGCGCGGGATCGCCTTGCTGGCCGGGCTCTGGGCGCACCGGTCCGGGGCGGCGCGGCGCGGGGTCCTGCAGGCGCGGATCGGCCAGCAGCGCCTCGATCGCCGCCCGGCGCCCGTCGCTGTCGGCGGGGTCGAGATTGGCATCGCCCACGAGCGCGAACCGCCCCGCGGGCGGCGGCCCGAAGGCCCCGTCCAGATAGCGTTGCCAGAACGCGAGCTCGTCGTGGTTGCGCCGCCCGTTGCGGTCTTCGGGCCCGTCGAATACGGGCGGCGTCGCATGAAAGACCATCAGGTGAAACCGCGCCCCCGCCACCCTGAGCGGAACCACCCAGTGCCCGACCCGCGCCAGCCGCTGCGCCGCGCGCACATCCGGGGCCATGCCCGGCGGCAGGATCGCACCGGGCAGATCGGCCCAGAGCAGGGCGCTGAAATCGCGCACCGTCTCCGTCTCGACCGGAAAGCGCGACAGGATCGCCATGCCGCGCGCGCCGGCAAAGCGGCCGAAACCCTGCGCATCCTCGGGTTCGCCCAGCCGCCCGTCGCCGTCCATATCCAGCCCGCTGGCCATGCCGCTGTTGGGGCGCAGCGCGAAAAGATGATCGAACCGCCACCCCGCCCGGTCGATGGCGTCGCGCAGCGCAAAGAGCGCGCGAAGCCGCAGATCCCAGTCCACCCCCTGCACCACCAGGACATCGGGCGCCGCCGCGGCCACCACCCGCGCCACCGCCTGCACCTGCACGTCATTGCCCCCCGCGATGTCGCGCAAGAGCAGCCCCGGCCCGTCGCGTGTCAGTTCGGTGTGATAGGTGGCGATGCGCAGGGTATCGGCGGCGGCCGGCCAGCACGCGGCCAGCGCGACGCACAGCGCCGCGATCAGGCGTTGGGCAGGGCGTTCTGGCCTTCCGCGGCGGCGCTGCCCAGCAGCCTCCGCCGGGCATCTATCAGCTGGGCCACGCGCAACAGCGCGATACCCCGGATCAGCATGCTGGCAGGCAGAAAGGCCCATGCCACCGTCACCCAGATCAGCGTTTGCGGATTGCCCAGCGCGGCCGGGTCCATCAGCACCGGCACGCCCTTGATCACCGCCGGAACCATGAATGGCAGCAGAATTCCTAACACGACGTTAACGCCGGCATCCCGGCGCAGCCGTTCCACCACGTCGCCGCCCCGGGTCGGATCGAACAGCGGCAGGTTGACCCAGACGTTGAAGGACCGCCCGCAAATGGGCCAGTTGCGCAGCCTGACGAACAGGATGAAGATGCCGACCATCGCCAGCGACACGGTATAGCTGAGGCCGGTTGCCATGCGCAGGCAATCGACCGTCAGCGCGTCCATGCCCGGCGGCAGCATCAGCAGCATCAGCCGAACCGGGGAATAGGGGAAATCGGCGGCGTGGCCCAGCATCGCCCCGTAATGGCCGAGAACCACGCTCAGGCTGCCGGGGTGCTTCATGCCGCCGATGATGACGGAAAGCGTCAGTACCGTCAGCGCGGCGGCGATGAACCGCAGCCGGTTGAAGGGCGGGGCGAAACGGAACTCGATGATGCTGGGATAGCGGCCGTTGTATTCCATGAAGACGAGCAAGGCCACCAGGAACGCGATCACCAGCGTCACCTGCGACGTCTCGGCAGCCACATCCGGCAGCAGCAGCGAGGGCACTGCCACCATCGTGGCCACGCAACAGGCGCGAAACAGCGCGCCGGCGATCTGAGAAAGCACTGCCCGTTTCCTCTCAAACTGGCCGAATCCGGTACGTTGCCGGATTCTTGTCCCAACTTGACGCCGCCGATTGTGGCGGTGTGCCTCATTCCTGACCATTTTCTGCCCCTTTTCAAGAGCGGGCTCAAGCATGCCAGAACCTCAGCTAAGATTTTGGGCCGATTGATGATGCAACTGGTGCGGGATTGCATCAATAAAGTGCCACAATCTTGACGATCTTGTATCCGGCCACAACATCTTGGGGTTCGTGCGGAGCGAGCACAACATACACAGAAGCCTGTCAGGCTCTGCGTTAACGTTTGCGCGAAAAATGGCCCGCCGGGTACTACCGGCGGGCGTCATTGAGGCGAAAATGTGGCGCTTCGGGGCCCGCGCCGGCCTGCGTCAGACCCAGGGGCGTTCGGCCGCCGCCCTGACCTCGAACGCCGAAATGGCATCGGCCCTGGCCATCGTCAGCCCGATATCGTCGAGCCCCTCGAGCAGGCAGTGCTTCTTGAACGCGTCGACCTCGAAGGCAAAGCTCTCGCCGTCCGAGGTGGTCACCGTCTGCGCCTCCAGATCGACGGCGATGCGGGCGTTGGCGCCCTTCTCGGCGTCCTTCATCAGCACATCGACCTGTTCCTGCGGCAGCGCGATGGGCAGGATGCCGTTCTTGAAGCAGTTGTTGTAGAAGATGTCGGCGAAACTGGGCGCGATGATGCAGCGGATGCCGAAATCGGCAATCGCCCAGGGCGCGTGCTCGCGGCTCGAACCGCAGCCGAAATTGTCGCCAGCGACCAGGATCTGCGCGTCGCGGTACTGCGGCTTGTTGAGCACGAAACCGGGGATTTCGCGGCCCTGATCGTCATAGCGCATCTCGTCGAAGAGGTTCACGCCCAGCCCCGACCGCTTGATCGTCTTGAGAAACTGCTTGGGGATGATCATGTCGGTGTCGACATTGATCAGCGGCAAGGGCGCCGCGATGCCGGTGAGTTTTTCGAATTTTTCCATCACATCATCTCCCGGACATCGGTCAGGTGGCCGGTCACCGCCGCCGCGGCGGCCATTGCCGGGCTCATCAGGTGGGTACGCCCGCCGCGGCCCTGGCGGCCCTCGAAATTGCGGTTCGAGGTGGCCGCGCAGCGCTCGCCGGGCGACAGCTGATCGGGGTTCATCGCCAGGCACATCGAACAGCCCGCGAGGCGCCATTCAAAGCCGGCGTCGATGAATATCTCCGCCAGCCCCTCTTCCTCGGCCTGGGCGCGCACCAGCCCCGATCCGGGCACGATCATGGCGCGCAGCCCCTCCTTGACCTTGCGGCCCTTGAGGATCTCGGCCGCCGCGCGCAGATCCTCGATCCGGCCGTTAGTGCACGAGCCGATGAAGACGGTGTCGATCCCGATTTCCGACAGCGGCGTACCGGGGGCAAGGCCCATGTAGTCGAGCGAGCGGCGCACCGCATCGACCTTGCCGCCCTTGAAATCCTCGGGCGCGGGAACCGTGCCGGTGATCGGCAGCACGTCCTCGGGCGAGGTGCCCCAGGTCACCACCGGCGCGATGTCCTCGCCCCGGATCGTCAGCACCTTGTCCCAATGCGCGCCCTCGTCGGAACAGAGCGTCTTCCACCACGCCAGCGCGGCCTCCCACTGGGCGCCCCTGGGGGCGTGGGGGCGGCCCTTTACGTACTCGAACGTCTTTTCGTCGGGCGCGATCAGCCCGGCGCGCGCGCCGCCCTCGATGGCCATGTTGCACACGGTCATCCGGCCCTCCATCGACAGATCGCGGATGGCCTGCCCGCAATACTCGATGACGTGCCCGGTGCCGCCGGCGGTGCCGGTTCGCCCGATCACGGAAAGGGTGATGTCCTTGGCGGTCACCCCCGGCCCCAGCTTGCCGGTGATCTCGACCTTCATGTTCTTCGACTTCGACTGGATCAGCGTCTGGGTCGCGAGCACATGCTCGACCTCGGACGTGCCGATGCCGTGCGCCAGCGCGCCAAAGGCGCCATGCGTGGCGGTGTGGCTGTCGCCGCAGACCACGGTCATGCCCGGCAGCGTCCAGCCCTGTTCGGGGCCGACGATGTGGACGATACCCTGGCGGATATCGTTGACGGGATAGTAGTGAATGCCGAAGTCGCGCGCATTGCGGTCGAGCGCCTCGACCTGGATGCGGCTTTCCTCGTTCTCGATGCCGTGCGCGCGGTCGGGCGTCGTGGGCACGTTGTGGTCGGGCACGGCGATGGTCTTGTCGGGCGCGCGCAGGGCGCGGCCCGCGAGGCGCAGCCCCTCGAAGGCCTGCGGGCTGGTGACCTCGTGCACGAGGTGGCGGTCGATATAGATCAGGCAGGTGCCGTCCTCGGCCTCGTGCACCAGGTGGGCGTCCCAGATCTTGTCGTAGAGCGTCTTGGGGGACATGGCGGAATACTCCGGTTCGTCAGATGGGGTTTCGCGGCGACAGGGCTTGGCGCGCGCTCACGGGCGCGACAGCACCGTCAGCGTCGCGCCGAAAAAGCGCCACGGCAGGCGCGCGCGGTCATCCATGTCGAAAACCCGTGTCATGGCCCGCAGATATAGCGCATTCGGTTCTGCCGCAAGTGCCCGCCGCCCGTTGCCGGCGTCACGGGGCTGGCGCGCGTGCCGCCCGCGTGGCATATCCGCGCCATGAGGATCGACTACGGCACTGTCGCCGGAACAATCGCCGCCCTGACCGAGGGCGAAACCGATACGGTCGCGCTGATGGCCACCGTGGCCTGCGAGTTGCATCATGCCGACGAGCGTTTCGACTGGACCGGGTTCTATCGCGTCACCGGCCCGGAAATGCTCAGGATCGGTCCCTACCAGGGCGGGCATGGCTGCCTCGTCATCCCATTCTCGCGGGGAGTGTGCGGCGCTGCGGCACGTTCGGGCGAGGTGCAGATCGTCGACGACGTCGACGCATTTCCCGGGCACATCGTCTGTTCCACCTCGACCCGGTCGGAAATCGTGCTGCCGGTGCGCGACAGCCGGGGGCAACTGCTGGGCGTGCTCGATATCGACAGCGACCGTGCAGCGGCCTTCGACGCGGTCGATGCCGAGGGGCTGGGCGCGATCCTCGGGGACGTGTTCGGCCGGCTCTGAGGCAGCGGCGTTAACCGTTCCTCAACCATCGCCGGCTATCGTTAACCAAGGTTGACAGGCAGGGGAGGCGGCGATGGTCGCTCGCGCCTACACGGTCGCGTTCGAAGGCGTCGAGGCCCGGCCGGTCGAGGTGCAATGCGCCATTACCGCCGGGCTGCCCGGCATCTCGCTGGTCGGGCTGCCCGACAAGGCGGTGAGCGAGGCGCGCGAACGGGTGCGCAGCGCGCTGACGTCGATGGCCATCGCGCTGCCCTCGAAACGCATCACCATCAACCTTTCCCCCGCCGACATGCCCAAGGAAGGCAGCCACTACGACCTGCCGATCGCGCTGGCGCTGCTGGCCGCGCTGGAAATCATCCCCGCCGACGCGGTCGAGGGCACCTGTTCGCTGGGCGAGCTGTCGCTCGACGGCGCGCTCTTGCCGGTCATCGGCGCGCTGCCCGCGGCGATGAGCGCGGCCGAGGCGCAGCGCACGCTGCTCTGCCCCAAGGGATCGGGCGCCGAGGCGGCCTGGGTCGGCGCCGCGCAGGTGATCGGGGCCGCGAGCCTCGCCGACGTGGTGCGCCACTATACCGGCCAGTCGCCCCTGCCGCCGGCCGAACCGGGCGAGGTGACCGACGACATCGCCGCGCGCGACCTTGTGGACGTGAGGGGCCAGGAACGCGCCAAGCGCGCGCTCGAGATCGCCGCCGCCGGGCGGCACCACCTG
>CAZNMK010000181.1:0-6086 GCA_964574045.1 uncultured Roseovarius sp.
GGGTCGAGCCGCGGGCGGTGCGGCAGATCGAGCTGACGGCGGTGATCCTGCTCCTGGTGGCGTCGGGGCGCGGGGTCGCCGTGCTGCCCGACTGGGTGCTGCGCGAAAGCCGCGCCAGTGCCGATTTCGTCACCCGCCCGCTGACCGAAACCGGGCTGACCAAGCGTCTCTATGCCGCCATCCGCCACGACGACGGCGACAAGCCCTACATGGCGCATCTCTTGCGGCTGGCGCGCGAGATCCCGGTGCGGATGCAGCGCCGCGAGCCGGTCGCGGGCTAGCGGCGGCGCGCGGGCGCCGATTTGCCAAGACCTGGCCCCGGAATGCCCCAATCCATGCCATAAACCAGGCCTAGTCTTTCGGGCGCACGCGGTCGCAGGCACCCGGCAAGAGGTGACGGGCAGCGGAAACGGTTTGTTTGGGGTTTTCGAGGCAGGTTGGCGAGATGCCAGGGCATGTTGAAAACTGCGGAATCGGATTTGCCGGCACGGCGCGGGTGGCGGCGGAGGCCGGCCTGTGCCAGGGCCAGAGCGCGGCAGACCGCGCGATCAACTGTTTCACCCCGGGCACCCTGATCACCACCCGGGCCGGCAAATGCCCGGTCGAGAAACTGCGCGCCGGCGACAAGCTGCTGACCCGCGACCACGGGTTCCAGCCGCTGTTGTGGCGCGGCATGCGCCGGGCCGATCCGTTGCGCACGGGTCCGGGGGGCGGGCCGGTGCTGATCCGCGCCGGCGCGCTGGGCCCGGGCCAGCCCGAGCGCGACATCATCGTTTCGCCGGGCCACCGGCTGCTGACGACCGATCCCGATTTCCTGCGCGACAGCGGCGAGCCCGAGGCGCTGATCGAGGCGCAGACGCTGGTCGGGCGGCCGGGTATCGTGCGGGTCGCTCCGGAACGGATCGTCTATGTCCACCTGCTGATGGACCGGCACGAGGTCATCCTGGCCGAGAACAGCTGGACCGAGAGCTTTCGCCTGACGCGATCCGTCCTGCACACGATGGCGGCGGCGGGGCGCGAACAGCTTGCGCGCATCCTGCCGCAACTGCGCGGGCGGGCGGTCGGCGCGGGCCACGAGGCGGTTCAGGCGCCGGCACGGCTATGCCCGGTGGCGGGCGGGATCGCGGGCGGGGCCGGCAATCGGATTCGGGGCGGGATTCGGCCCGCGCTGGCTGTCTGAGGCCCGTTCGGGGCGGGTATCCGCTGGCAATATGGCGGGAATCGGGGCGCGATCCTTTTGCATCCGCAGAAAGCAGCGGTCGATGCAGCCCCGCCGGGCGCTGCCGGTTGTCCACCCCGCAAGCGTGCCAAAACGCGGAGAATTCCACGGTTATCCACAGCTTTTGCGCGTGATATCAACGGCTTGATCCACAGTTTTCTTTCATGCTGCGGTGCTATTTCCTTGCGCGGCGCGCCCGGATTGGCAAAGCTGAACCTGCCGGTCGGGATCGTCAGAGACCGAACGGCACGCAAAGGCCCCTCGGGACCGGCGCGGCGGGAAACGGGCAGTCGGCCTCGGCCGTCGGTTATCGGCCCATCGCAAAGGTTCATGGAATGGCGGCGCGGATTGGGGCAGCCCCTTTCCGTGGCGTTCGGACCAGGGCCCGAGCAGACCATGGGCACCGTGCCCCTTGGGGTGCGGGAACCGTGGGAGGCCAAAGGCCGCAAGGCCGGAGGCGGACCGAACGGCGAGTTCCTCGGAACGGGTCGTTCGGCCCAGGGCGTCAGGTTTTCGGTGGAGATCTTCGGATCGATGCCGGGATGCACAGACCGCGTCTGCGCACCTGACGCCTTTCTTTTTTCGCCTATCAGCCGATTGACTTGCCCGGAACGGAACGGGGCCCGCTGCCTTGGGCAACCGGCCCCGCCGTCAGTAGATGCGACCGCGTCTCTTGCACCTGTGCGCGCATCCTTACCCGCGGCTGAGACGCGAATCAACCAAATGCTGGGGAACCTCCGAAAAGCTGTGGCTGGTGGCGGATTTGCCACTACATTTCGTGATGCCGTGGCGAAGCGGCGTGACCGTCCGCCTTCGACGCAGCCGCGACTATTTCGTCGTCGTGCGTATCACGCTTTTCGTCTTTGTCGGTCTGGCCGCGATCATCGAATTCGGCCCCCTGAACGGATTGCCGGCATGTCCAGAAAGGCGCGCACCGCCGCCTCGAATTCGCGCGGCTTCTGGGCGTGCAGCCAGTGTCCGGCGCCGGGGACCCTGGCGAACCGCGCCCTGGGAAACAGCGCCTTGATGCGGCCGCGGTGTTCGGCGCGAACATAGTCCGATTCCGCGCCGGTCAGGAACAGCACCCGGCCGTCGAAACGGCCGTCGATCCGCGGAAAGCCCAGGATGTGATCCATCTCGGCCGCCAGGGTGTCGAGATTGAGCACCCAGCGGCGGTTCCGGACGTCGAGCGATTGCAGGAAGAAGGATACCAGTTCGGGGTCGCCGACATGCGGCGCCAGCAGTGCCCGGGCGTCCGAGCGCCGTTCGATACCCGACAGGTCGACCGCGCGCATCGCCTCGATATACTGCATCTGGGTATGCGTGTAGGCCACCGGCGCGACATCGGCCACGATCAGCCGGTTCACCAGTTCCGGCCGGGTCAGCGCCAGCACCATCGCCGCCTTGCCGCCCATCGAATGGCCGAGCACGTCGAACGGACCGCCCAGATGCCCGATCACCTGGGCCAGGTCCCCGGCCAGGTCAGGGTAGCTGTGGGTTTCGAACCAGTGGCTTTCGCCGTGGTTGCGCATGTCGACGGCAACCACGCGGCCCCTGTCCGACAGCCGCTTGGCGACCACGCCCCAGTTGCGCCCCGAGCCGTAAAGGCCGTGCGCGATCAGCAGGCCGGGTCGGCCTGAACCGTCGCCATGTTCGATATAGTTCAGCATCGCGCCGGTGATAGCGCCCGGCCGGGGCGGATGCCAGCCCCCGCGCGGTTGCGCGCGGGGGCCCTTGATGGCTCAGAGGCCGGGATAGATCGGGAAGCGCGCGCAGAGCGCGGCCACCTCGCCGCGCACCTTGGCCTCGACCGCGCCGTTGTCGTCCGCGCCATTGGCGGCAAGGCCGTCGACGACCTCGACGATCCAGTCGGCGATCTGGCGGAACTCGGGCTCGTCGAAGCCGCGGGTCGTGCCCGCCGGCGTGCCGAGGCGGATGCCGCTGGTGACGGTCGGCTTTTCGGGGTCGAACGGGATGCCGTTCTTGTTGACGGTGATGCGGGCGCGGCCCAGGGCGGCGTCGGTGATGTCGCCGGTCACCTTCTTGGGGCGCAGGTCGACCAGCATGACGTGGGTGTCGGTGCCGCCGGTGACGATGTCGAGCCCGCCCTTGATCAGCTGATCCGCGAGCGCGTCGGCATTGGCCCGCACCCGGCGGATGTAGTCCTTGAACTCGGGCCTGAGCGCCTCGCCGAAGGCCACCGCCTTGGCCGCGATCACATGCATCAGGGGGCCGCCCTGCAGGCCGGGGAAGATGGCCGAGTTGACCTTTTTCGCGATGGACTCGTCATTGGTCAGGATCATGCCGCCGCGGGGGCCGCGCAGGGTCTTGTGGGTGGTGGTGGTGGCGACATGGGCGTGGGGAAAGGGCGAGGGATGCTCGCCCGCCGCCACGAGCCCGGCGAAATGGGCCATGTCGACATGCAGATACGCGCCCACGCTGTCGGCGATGGCGCGGAAGCGGGCGAAGTCGATCACCCGGGGAATGGCCGAGCCGCCGGCGATGATCAGCCGGGGCTTGTGTTCCTTTGCCAGTGCCTCGACCTGGTCGTAGTCGATCAGGTTGTCCTGCCGGCGCACCCCATACTGCACGGCATTGAACCATTTGCCCGACTGGTTCGGTGCCGCGCCATGGGTGAGGTGACCGCCCGACGCGAGGTTCATGCCCAGGATGGTATCGCCCGGCTGCAAGAGTGCGAGGTTGACCCCCTGGTTGGCCTGGCTGCCGGAATTGGGCTGGACGTTGGCGAACCCGCAGCCGAAGAGCTGTTTCGCGCGCTCGATGGCCAGGTTTTCGGCCACGTCGACGAACTGGCAGCCGCCATAGTAGCGCCGGCCGGGGTAGCCTTCGGCGTATTTGTTGGTCAGGACCGAGCCCTGCGCCTGCAGCACCGCCGCCGAGACGATGTTTTCGGACGCGATCAGTTCGATCTCGTCGCGCTGGCGGCCCAGCTCCGATTCGATGGCGTGGGCGATTTCGGGGTCGCGTTCGGCCAGGGGCTGGGTGAAAAACGCCTTGTCGCCAAGGGGCTGGTTCGCGTCATGCGGCATGGGATGGACCTCCGTCGAGCTGTCATTGGCGGGATTTCCTATCGGAAACCCGGCCCGCGTAAAAGGCTGTAAAGCGACAAAACCCCTTGCGGGACCGGCATAACTGCCGCAACAGGGAACGGCGCGTGATGCAAATGCTTCAATTCGGGCGGATCGGAAACCCCTGTGACGGCCAGAGACCGTAATATCGCCTTCGTCGCCAGCGACGTGCCCGTGGCCCAGACCGCGCGGGCGGCGCTGATCCAGCGCTACGGCCAGGCCGAGGAGACCGGCGCCGACGTGATCGTGGCGCTGGGGGGCGACGGTTTCATGCTGCAGACGCTGCATCGCACGCAGGATCTGGAAGTGCCGGTCTACGGTATGAACCGCGGCACCGTGGGGTTCCTGATGAACGACTACAGCGAGACCGATCTCATCGACCGGCTGGACGCGGCCGAAGAGGCGGTGATCAACCCGCTGGCGATGCGCGCACAGACGGTCGATGGCGCCGTGCGGGACGCGCTGGCCATCAACGAGGTCTCGATGCTGCGCGAGGGGCCGCAGGCGGCCAAGCTCAAGATCAGCATCGACGGGCGCACGCGCCTGGCCGAACTGGTCTGCGACGGCGCGCTGGTGGCGACGCCGGCGGGATCGACCGCGTACAATTATTCGGCCCACGGGCCGATCCTGCCGATCGGGTCGGACGTGCTGGCGATCACGGCGGTGGCGGCGTTTCGCCCGCGCCGCTGGCGCGGCGCGCTGGTGCCCAAGACGGCGACGATCCGCTTCGACGTGATCGACCCGCTCAAACGCCCGGTGATGGCCGAGGGCGACGGCCAGTCGGTGCGCGACGTCGCATGGGTCGAGGTGCGTTCGGAACCGGCGATCCGGCACCGCATCCTGTTCGACCCCGGCCACGGGCTGGAGGAGCGGCTGATCCGCGAGCAGTTCGAATAGGGGAACCATGAGGCAATGCGTCATGGTTCCGCCCCGGGCCTGACCCGGGGCCCCGTCGTATTGGGCAAAGACACCGCAGGCCCCGGGTCGAGCCCGGAGCGGGCAATGCTATTCCCTGGCGTAGCCGATGGTTTGCAGCGCCGCCCTGATTTCATCCAGGATCGCCGGGTCGTCGATGGTGGCCGGCATCTTGAATTCCTGCCCGTCGGCGATCTTGACCATGGTCGCGCGCAGGATCTTGCCCGAGCGCGTCTTGGGCAGCCGGTCGACCACCACGCACAGCTTGAACGCCGCCACCGGGCCGATGCGGTCGCGCACCAGCCTGACGCATTCGGCGGTGATTTCGCCCTCGGGGCGGTCGACGCCCTTGGTCAGGCAGATGAAGCCCACCGGCAACTGCCCCTTGAGCTGATCGCCGACCCCGATCACCGCGCATTCGGCGACGTCGGGGTGCTCGGCCAGCACCTCTTCCATCGCGCCGGTCGAGAGGCGGTGCCCGGCGACGTTGATGACGTCGTCGGTGCGCGCCATGATGTAGAGGTATCCGTCCTCGTCGACCATGCCGGCGTCGCCGGTCTCGTAATAGCCCGGAAAGGTGTCGAGATAGCTCTTGCGGAACCGCGCCTCGGCGTTCCACAGCGTCGGCAGCGTACCCGGCGGCAGCGGCAGCCTGACCGCCACCGCGCCCAGCTCGCCCGGCCCCCGCGGCTTGCCCGCCTCGTCGAGGATGTCGATGTCGTAGCCCGGCATCGGCACGCCCGACGACCCGATCTTGATCTCCATCTGCTCCAGCCCCATGGGGATGCCGGTGACGGTCCAGCCGGTCTCGGTCTGCCACCAGTGATCGACCACCGGAATGCCCAGTTGCGCGGCGGCCCAGT
>CAZNMK010000182.1:0-5634 GCA_964574045.1 uncultured Roseovarius sp.
GTACTTGCCGGTGTAGACGGGCTCGACCGAAATCGGCTCGGGCTCGACCACGACGAATTCCTCCTGCTGCTGCTGCTGGCCGCAGGCGGCGACCATGGCCACAAGGCCAAGCGCGAGGATGCTCGTGACGGTTTTCGACATTGAAGTCTCCTGTATGTGTACACATTGCGGCGGTGCGCAGGCTGCCCCACCTGCCCTGCTCCCGCCGTTTCGGTCGCTTGGTTGCAACCGCGCCCTAGGATACGGGACTCGCCACTTTTTTGGTACTTATCCACAGCCAAGCCGGGGAAATGTGACTCCAAAGCCTCAAATGCGCCCATACATGAGAGTCGTGCCGCAAGATATTGTGTACGCATCAAAAAGCCTCCCAGATACAGACCCCGTTTTCGAGCCTGTAAGCCTCGAAGACCTGCCGGACATCCGGGTCGAACCGGCCGAATTCCGACGGCTTGTCGGCCAGCGAGATTACCAGCCGCGCATCCCCCGCCCCTTCCGCGGCCGCCCGCGGCGCGGCATCGGCGGCGCACAGATGATCGAGGTCGGCGGCGACCGTTTCCAGCGGCGCCGCAGCGTCGAACCCCGTTGCCACATAGCGAAACCGCATCACCCGCCCGTCCTCGCGGATCGTCTCCTGCAACACCGCCACCAGCCCCGAGGGCAGCGTCACGAGGCCCGGCTCCGCCGCACGCGCCCCCGACCCCGCCAGCAGCGGCATCGCAAGCGCCCATCGGCTCCACCTCCCGCCTGCTCGCATGTCCTCGCCCTATCCCTTCATCTTGCCGCAAATACTCCGGGGGTGTGGGGACCGGCCGCCACACCGGTCCCGCCCTCAAAGCGGGATATTGTCGTGCTTCTTCCACGGCCCCGCGTGTGCCTTCTTGCGCAGCGACGCGAAGGCGCGGCAGATGCGCTGGCGCGTACCGTGGGGCTGGATCACCTCGTCGATGAATCCGCGCTCTGCAGCGACAAAGGGGTTGGCGAAGCGATCCTCGTAGTCCTGCGTCCGGCGCGCGATCTTGTCGGGGTCGCCCAGTTCGCTGCGATAGAGGATCTCGGTCGCCCCCTTGGCGCCCATCACCGCGATTTCCGCCGTCGGCCAGGCATAGTTGAAATCGCCCCGCAGGTGTTTCGACGACATCACGTCATAGGCCCCGCCATAGGCCTTGCGCGTGATCACCGTGACCTTGGGGACGGTCGCCTCGCCATAGGCGAAAAGCAGCTTGGCGCCGTGCTTGATCACGCCGCCGTATTCCTGGCTGGTGCCGGGCAGAAATCCGGGCACGTCCACCAGCGTCAGGATCGGGATCTCGAAGGCGTCGCAAAAGCGCACGAAGCGCGCCGCCTTGCGCGAGCTGTCGATGTCGAGACACCCCGCCAGCACCATCGGCTGGTTCGCGACCACGCCCACCGTGCGCCCCTCCAGCCGGATGAACCCGGTGACGATGTTGCGCGCGAAATCCTCCTGCAGTTCGTAGAAGTCGCCCTCGTCGGCCAGCTTCACGATCAGCTCTTTCATGTCGTAGGGGGTGTTGGCGTTGTCGGGCACCAGGGTGTCGAGCGAGTTGTCGATGCGTGCCGGATCGTCGAAGAACGGACGCACCGGCGGCTTCTCGCGGTTGCTGGCGGGCAGGAAGTCGATGAAGCGGCGCAGGGCGATCAGCGCCTCCACGTCGTTGTCGAAGGCGCCGTCCGCGACCGAGGACTTGCTGGTATGGGTCTTGGCGCCGCCCAGTTCCTCGGCCGTCACCACCTCGTTGGTCACCGTCTTCACCACCTCGGGCCCGGTGACGAACATGTAGGACGTGTCGCGGACCATGAAGATGAAGTCGGTCATCGCCGGCGAATAGACCGCACCGCCCGCGCAGGGGCCCATGATCACGCTGATCTGGGGAATGACGCCCGAGGCCTCGATGTTGCGCTGAAAAATCTCGCCATAGCCCGCCAGGCTGTCGACGCCCTCCTGGATGCGGGCGCCGCCCGAATCGTTCAGCCCGATCACCGGCGCGCCATTCTGCATGGCCATGTCCATGATCTTGCAGATCTTCTGCGCGTGGGTGTTGCTCACCGATCCGCCCAGCACGGTGAAGTCCTGCGCGAACACATAGACCTGGCGGCCATTGACGGTACCCCAACCCGTGACCACGCCATCGCCGTAGAGCTTGTGCTCGTCCATGCCGAAATCGGTGCAGCGGTGGGTCTTGAACATGTCGAATTCCTCAAAACTGCCCTCGTCGAGCAGCAGGTCGACACGTTCGCGCGCGGTCAGCTTGCCCTTGGCATGCTGGGCGTCGATGCGCCCCTGTCCGCCGCCGAGGCGGGCCTCGAGGCGGCGGTCCTCGAGCACCTGCAGGATATCTTTCATGGCTCTCCCCTTCGCAATCTGGCCGGAAACTAAGGCCACAGCCGGCAGATACAAAGCGGAATCCCGCAAATTTGCAAATCTTTAGCAGACGAACTGCCGCGAAATGAATAATTGCGAATGCATCTGCGGGACATCCCGCCGGCGCGGCCATGCCCAATGGTGCGTCCGCGCACAATCGAATGGGCCCTGTACAGCGATGGACAGTAGCGGCGCAGGCGCTAGAGTGCGCCAATGGCCAACGCCCCCGCCCCTTTCCCGCAGCGCCGGTTTCTCGACCGCGAAAGCCCGCCGCATATCGTCACGCTGATCGTTCTTTCGGCGCTGTCAGCGCTGACGATGAACATCTTTCTGCCCTCGCTGCCGGCGATGAGCGCGCATTTCGACGCCGACTACCGGCTGATGCAGCTTTCCGTCGCGCTCTATCTCGGGGTGAACGCGGTGCTGCAGCTCTTCGTCGGGGCAATCTCGGATCGGGTCGGGCGCCGGCCGGTGCTGCTGGCGGGGCTGGCGCTCTACCTCGTCGCCACCCTCGGGTGCATCCTTGCTGCCAATGTCTGGTGGTTTCTCGGCTTTCGGATGATGCAGGCATCGATCGTGACCGCCATGGTCCTGTCGCGCGCGGTGGTGCGCGACATCTATCCCGAGACGCAGGCGGCGAGCGTGATCGGCTACGTCACCATGGGCATGGCGGTGGCACCGATGATCGGCCCGGCGATCGGCGGCGGGCTCGAGGCCGCGTTCGGCTGGCAGGCGAGCTTCTGGGCGCTGTTCGGCGCCGGCGCGGCGGTCCTGTGGCTGACCTGGGCCGACCACGGCGAGACCGTCCCGCGAGGCGCCGGCGACGGCGCCGATTCGGCCGGTCGCATGCAGGACTACCCCGAGCTGCTGCGCTCGCCGCGGTTCTGGGGCTACACCTTCACGCTGGGGCTGACATCGGGATCGTTCTTTGCCTATCTCGGCGGCGCCCCGTTTGTCGGAAACCAGGTGTTCGGAATGGATGCGGCGACGCTGGGGCTCTTTTTCGGCGCACCGGCGGTGGGCTATTTCCTCGGCAACTTCCTGTCGGGGCGGTTCTCGGTGCGCTTCGGCGTGAACCGCATGGTGCTATGGGGCACGCTTGTCAATGCCGCCGGCGTGTCGCTCAACCTGGCGCTGTTCCTGTTCGGGCTCGGCTCGCCCCTCTCCTTTTTCGGACTGATGACCTGCGTCGGACTCGGCAACGGCATGGTCATTCCCAACGCCACCGCCGGCGCGCTGTCGGTGCGGCCGCGCCTGGCGGGCACCGCCGCCGGCCTCTCGGGGGCGCTGATGATCGGCCTGGGCGCCGCGCTGTCGGCGCTCGCCGGGGCGCTGCTGACGCCCGGCTCGGGGGCGCTGCCGCTCTTGTGGATCATGGCCGCCACGGCAGCGGGCGCGGTGATCTCGACCGCGCTGGTGATCCGGCGCGAGCGCCGCCTTGCCGGCATGATCTGACCGGCCGCCATCGCCCGATCCTTCATCTTGCCCCGAATACTCCCGCCAAAGGCGACCTGCCCTCGTGGCTTGTGCGTCAGCTATGCTCCTCGCGCGAAACCGCCGCCAGCGCGCGGTTGTAGGTGCGCAGCGCATCGACATGAAAGAGCGCACCCATCAGTTCGGGCGGCGCGCCCGCGCCCGACAGGCTGACCACCGGGATGAAGGCCGCGCCGCTGCGCTCGAACGCCGGCATGGCCGCCTCCAGCGTGGCGCTGCCGTCGATATAGACCCCGTCCCCGATCATCTCCCAGCAGCGGTCCTCTGGCGCGCCGCGCTCGGCACCGAGCGGGCGCATGACGTCCCTCGCCCGGAACATCGCCAGCAGATAGGCTTGCGGCCCGGCCGCCAGCCGCACGCCGCGCCGCTCCAGCTGGGTCAGGAAATACGAGCGGTGCACCAGCTGCGCGCTGAGCGCGGTCGAGATCGACACCGCCACCATCACCGCCAGCCCGGTCTGCCAGTCGCCGGTCAGTTCGAACACGATCAGCGTGGTGGAAATCGGCGCCCCCAGCACCGCCGCCGCCACCGCCCCCATGCCGGCCAGCGCATAAAGCGTATGCGCCCCCGAATTCTCGGGGAATAGCCCGGTTGCGATCAGCCCGAAGGTCAGCCCGGTCAGCGCCCCCACCATCAGCGAGGGCGAAAACACCCCGCCCCCCATGCGCCCGCCGATGGTGATCGCCACCGCCACCACCTTGACCACGGCAAAGACGAATGCCTCGTGCAGCACCAGCGACCCGGTCAGCGCCCGCGAGGTGGTCTCGTAGCCCACGCCGATGATGTGCGGAAACCAGATCGCGATCGCCCCCAGCAGCGCCCCCGCCGCCGCCGGGCGCAGCCAGCGCGGCACCCGCATCCGCCGCTGGAAATAGCTCGCCATGTCCTCGGCGAACAGCATCGAATGCATCAGCGCGCTGGCCACCAGCCCGCAAACCAGACCCAGCAGCAGGAACGCGGGCAGTTCGGTATAGAACTGCAGCGCGGTCGCGGCGGGCAGGGTGAACTCGGTCACGTCGCCGAATTCCAGCCGGTTGATGACGGTGCCGGCGACACTGGCGACGACGATGGGGGCAAAGGCATGCAGCGCGAAATGCCGCAGCACCACCTCCAGCGCGAAGAGCGCCCCGGCGATCGGCGCATTGAACGACGCCGACACCGCCGCCGCCACCGCGCAGCCCAGCAGGTCGCGCCCGGTAACCCCGTCGGCCCTGATACGGTTGCTGACCCAGGACGAGATCACGCTGGCCATGTGCACGACCGGCCCCTCGCGCCCGCTGGAACCGCCGCTGCCAAGGGTGATGATCGACGACGCGATCGACGCCAGCCCCGCCCGCCCCTCGACCCGGCCTTCGTAGAGCGCCGCGCCCTCGATCACCTCGGTCACGGTGCGCGCCCGTCCGTCGGGGGTGAACCGGTGCAGGATCAGCCCCACCGCCAGGCCGCCCAGGATCGGCACCACCAGCACCCAGTACCACGGCAACAGCCCGGCGGCACTGTGCACGTCAGCCATGTCGTGGGCGCCATAGGCGAAGACCTGCAACGCGGTGATCGCCTTGCGAAAGAGAAGAGCAGCGAAGCCCGAGGCGATCCCGATCGTGAGCGCGATGAGCCAGAACCGCACCTGGCTCGCCCAATGCACCTTGAAAAGGCCCCAGCCGGCGCGCACCGAACGCATTCCGGCCCTGTACTGGACAATCAGGAATCTTCGCATGGATTGTTTCATCTGCCGCAACAGTGTTGTCGACCCGCCGCTTTCC
>CAZNMK010000182.1:5644-6039 GCA_964574045.1 uncultured Roseovarius sp.
TGCTCTAATCTTGGATCCTGAACCGGGGAAAGGGGTGTGCATGACAATCCAGGCTGCGATTGGCGAGTTGTCCACCCTTTTAGGCCAACGGCTGACGCGCTCCAAGACCGAACTGGCCCAGCACGGCGCGTCCGAGACCCACTTTCCGCTCGCTCCGCCCGATGCGGTGGCCTACCCCGAGACCGCCGAAGAGGTGGCGGCGCTGGTGCGCATCTGCGCCGCCCATCGCTGCCCGGTGGTGGGCTGGGGCACCGGCACCTCGCTCGAGGGACAGGCACAGGCGTTCCAGGGCGGGGTCTGCGTCGACTTCTCGCGCATGAACCGCATCCTCGAGGTGTCGCAGGCCGACATGCATGTGCGCGTCCAGCCCGGCGTGACGCGCGAGGCGCTGAACG
>CAZNMK010000183.1:0-6007 GCA_964574045.1 uncultured Roseovarius sp.
ACGAGACGCTCGGCACCTGCGACGTGCTCTACGATCTGGCGTTCCTGCTGATGGACCTGCGCCACAAGGGGCTGGACAGGGCGGCAAACATCGTCCTCGGCAGCTACCTGTTTCACGCCGGCAACGCGGACCATTACGCGGGCCTGTCGCCACTGCCGCTGTTCCAGAGCATTCGCGCCGCCATCCGGGCGATGGTCGCGGTGCAGACGGCGCGGCTCGATCCCGCAAACGAGAGCCTTTTGCCCGAGGCGCGGCTTTACCTGTCCGGCGCGCTGGCCTGTATCGATCCGCCACCGCCCCGGCTGATCGCCGTCGGCGGCCTGTCGGGCACGGGCAAGACGGTGCTCGCGGCGTCGCTCGCGCCCGGGATCGGTGCGCCGCCGGGGGCGGTTCATCTGCGCAGCGACCTTGAACGCAAGGCACTCCTTGGCGTGTCGCCGCGCACCCGTCTGCCGCAGTCCGCCTACCGCTCCGAGGTGTCCGCGCGCGTCCATGACGTCATGCGCACCAAGGCGCGCGACATCCTGTCGGGCGGGTATTCGGTGATCATGGATGCCACCTGGCTCGACCGGGACGAGCGCGCATCGCTTCCGGCCCTTGCCGAACGGGCCGGAGTGCCTTTCACGGGTCTGTGGCTCACCGCCGACACCGCGACGCTCGAAACCCGGGTCGCCAGTCGCCACGGCGATGCGTCCGACGCCGACGCGGCGGTCGTCCGCGATCAGGCCGCACATGCGAATACGCCAAAATCCTGGACACCTGTCGATGCCTCGGGCAACCCTGACGATACGTACCAAGGGGCCCGGAGCATCCTGGCGGAACATGCGAAGCCCGGAACCGCATTGGGGTAAAAAGGGGACAAACACCGAGTATTGTACCGATTACGCCAAGGCGATATTCGCCCCCGCCGGGAAAGGACCGCAACCATGAACCGCGAAACCAAGATCAATATCTGGTACATCCTGTTCGCGGTCATGGCCGTCGTCTTCATCCGCGATCTCTGGGTGCAGAGCCAGACGGTCGAGGCGATCCCCTACAGCCAGTTCGAAAGCTACCTCAGCGACGGACTTGTCGATGAGGTGGTGATCGGCAGCACATCGATACGCGGCACCTTCAAACAGCCGCAGGACGGCAAGACCGGCTTTGTCACCACGCCGGTCCCGCCCGATCTGGCCGAGCACCTGAACCAGACCGGCGTGACCTATACCGGGGCGGTCGAGAACACATGGTTCACGACGCTCCTGTCCTGGGTGCTGCCGGCGCTCTTCTTTGTCGGCATCTGGATGTTCCTGATCCGCCGGATGGGCGGCGGGCAGGGCATGGGCGGGCTGATGTCGGTCGGAAAGAGCAAGGCCAAGGTCTATGTCGAGACCGACACCAGGGTCACGTTCGCGGATGTTGCCGGCGTCGAGGAGGCCAAGACCGAGTTGCAGGAGGTCATCGACTTTCTCAAGGATCCCGATGGTTACGGCAGCCTCGGCGCGCGGATGCCCAAGGGTATCCTGCTGGTCGGGCCGCCGGGGACCGGCAAGACGCTCTTGGCGCGCGCGGTCGCGGGCGAGGCGGGCGTGCCGTTCTTCTCGATCTCGGGCTCCGAATTCGTCGAGATGTTCGTGGGCGTGGGTGCGGCCCGGGTGCGCGACCTCTTCGAGCAGGCGCGCAAGGCCGCCCCCGCCATAATCTTCATCGACGAGCTCGATGCCTTGGGCCGCGCCCGTGGGACCGGCCAGATGCATGGCGGCAACGACGAGCGCGAGCAGACGCTCAACCAGCTTCTGTCGGAGCTCGACGGGTTCGATCCCAGCGAAGGCGTGGTGCTCCTGTCGGCGACGAACCGGCCCGAGATCCTCGACCCCGCCTTGCTGCGCGCGGGACGCTTCGACCGCCAGGTGCTGGTCGACCGGCCCGACCGAAAGGGGCGTGTGCAGATCCTGAAGGTGCACATGAAGAATATCGTGCTGGCGCCGGATATCGCGCTCGACGATATCGCCGCGCTGACCACCGGGTTTTCGGGCGCCGATCTGGCCAACCTGGTGAACGAGGCCGCGCTCCTGGCCACGCGGCGGCGCGGCGATGTCGTGACGATGGCGGATTTCACCCATGCCATCGAACGGATCGTGGCCGGCCTGGAGAAACGCAACCGCCTGATCAACCCGCGCGAACGCAAGATCGTGGCCTATCACGAGATGGGGCATGCGCTGGTCTCGATGGCGCTGCCCGGGGTGAACGAGGTCCACAAGGTGTCGATCATTCCGCGCGGCATCGGCGCGCTTGGCTATACCATCCAGCGCCCGACCGAGGACCGCTTCCTGATGACCGAGGCGGAACTGCGCGACAAGATCGCGGTGCTGATGGGCGGGCGCGCGGCGGAAAAGCTGGTGTTCGATCACCTGTCCACGGGGGCCGCCGACGATCTGGCCAGGGCCACGGATATCGCCCGCTCCATGGTCGCCCGTTACGGCATGGACGCCAATCTGGGCAATGTGAGCTATGAGGCCGAAAGGACAAGCTTTCTCGACAATCGCGCACCGCGCTATATCGAGCGCAGCTACAGCGAGGCGACCGCCGAGGCGATGGACGACGCCGTGCGTGAGGTCCTGCGGGATGTCTTTGAACAGGCATTCGGGATTCTCGAAGCCAACCGCGATGTTCTGAGCAGCGCCGCGGAAAATCTTCTTGAGGTCGAGACGCTGGACGAAGCCGAATTGCGTGACCTGGCAAAGGACCTGCGCCGGGACACATCCGGCAAGGTGGAGACGATGACGAAATGAGCGACGATCCCTACAAGGTTCTCGGTGTCTCCAGAGATGCGCCGCAGGCCGAAATCAAGAAGGCCTATCGCAAGCTCGCGAAGACCCTGCATCCGGATCTGCATCCGGGCGACAAGACCAAGGAGGCCGAGTTTCAGGCGGTGGCCGGCGCATACGATATCCTCGGCGATGAGGAAAAGCGCAAACGCTTCGACGCCGGCGAGATCGATGCGAGAGGACACGAACGCCCCGAGCGGCAATTTTACCGCCAGCACACCGGCGCCGATCCCCAAGGACGCTACGACTCCGCCGCCGGATATGGCGATTTCGAGGACATGTCCGACATCTTCGGCGATCTTTTCGGCGCCCAGCGCCAGGCGCGGGGCGGGCACGGCTTCGCGGCGCGCGGCGCCGACCTGCACTATCATCTGGACGTGGATTTCATGGATGCGGCGCAGGGGGCGAAATGTGCCGTGCCCCTGCCCGATGGCAGCATGATCGACCTGACCATTCCGGCCGGTGTGCGCGACGGCCAGACGTTGCGTCTGCGCGGCAAGGGCCGGCCGGGTCTGGGCGGCGGGCCGGCGGGTGACGCCTATGTCGAGATCGGTGTACGCCGGCACGCGGTTTTCACGCGCGACGGCAACGATATCGAGGTCGAGGTTCCGATCACCATCGACGAGGCCATCCTCGGCGCCCGGATCGAGGTTCCGACGATATCCGGCAAGGTGGCGGTAAGTGTGCCCAAGGGGGCATCCTCGGGGCAGCGGTTGCGCCTGAAGGGCCGCGGGGTCAAACCCGGAGCGGGGGGCGCGGGCGATCAGTATGTGCGCCTGAAGATCGTCACGCCCCCCAAGATCGACGCGGAGATGGAAACGATTGCGCGGCGCTGGCGGGACCATGTGACCGATGACCCGCGCGCGAAACTCTGGAGGGCACTGTGATGCTGAACGAGCGCGATGTCGTGGCGCGGGTCGCGCGGATCGAACTGCGCGAACTCAGAGCCTGGGTGCGCAAGGGATGGGTCAGGCCGGCGACCGGCGAGAGCGGACCCATCTTCGACGACCTGGACGTGGCGCGCATCCGTCTGGTCTGCGATCTGCGCAAGGACATGTCCCTGCCGTCGGACGCCATCCCGGTCGTCCTGTCGCTGCTGGACCAGGTCCATGGGCTGCGGCGCGAATTGCGCGGCCTGGCGGAGGCGGTCGACGCACAGCCCGACGAGACCAGGCGGGCGATCGTCGAGGCCTATCGGGCCTCGATGTCCGCTCGGCGCTGATACGAAAGGGAAATTGCCCGTCGAAACCCGGATCGAACAGGAGAACAGACCCCTGCGAGAGGCGCGGCCGACGCGGGATCGTCACGCATCAACGCCCGCGTCTCGGCCTTCCCGGTTGGGCGTGAAGCCGATTGTCGGGCTGCCTCGTACTCTTGCCCGGGTATCGCGCTGCCGTAAGTGAGATGTCCCGTTCGATGTTGAAGGACATGACAGGCAATATTGCCGATTCCATGGGTACACGGCCTCGTCGATCCGGCCAGCATTCCCGACGCCCGATCGCTCAAGGTCATCGGCCGGGGTCTGGGCCCCGACATCGCCGTCCGGCTCATGTCCGCCGCCCTGATCGCCGCCGTCGCGGCACGACGGTCACGCCGGTTTGGATTGTCCCGATTTCGCGGTCCGTTTCAAGGCCTCGGCCGATGTGTCCGCCGCCGCCTCATTGCCAGTAAAGGCGCCGGTGCAGCGGCTGAACATCTCGGTGCAGTCCCTGGCATCTTCGGCGAGACGTTCCATCGAATGGACCTGCCAGTCGATGATTTCCCCTATTACGTCGGCGGGATCGGCCCGACCTTCCGATGCGAGCCGCCTGCCGGCATCAATCATGGATTGCGTCGCGTCCTGGCGCCGCTTGAACCAGCCCGACGAGAACCGTTCGATCTCGTCGAGGATACGGTCCTGCGCATGCCAGAACTGCTTGGTCTGAGGCGCAAGAAAAAGCGGGTTGGCGGTGAACAGCACCTGAGCGGCATTCAGCGCTTCTTCCATCGCGGGAGTTCTTTTTTCGCGGCTTGCCATCCTGGTGTCCTTTCGATTCGCATCTCCGGCTTCGCCGAACCTTGGCAGGAATCCCGAAGAGCCGCATTATCCGCCATTAACATCGTGCATCGCGGCGTGGCGAGCAAACGCCCCCGATCCGCCGGCGGCCTTGTTACAGATCAGTTCGGCCGCGATAAGCTGCCAGACCCCCGCACAAGGCAAAAGCGGCCCGGTCGGGGCGTGAGCCTGATCCGTGCCGGGCCGACCGGCGCCCTGGCGCGAGCGCCCGGTTTGCCCGCGGGCTCGCTGGGGTCCAAGGTGGCGGTCGCCCGTGCGCCTTGCCAAAGGCGGCTGGCGGGCGCCTGCGAGGTGTGCCTGTGCTCGCCCGATGGCCCGGCAGAACCCTTCGGATGGTGGTGTCAGACCAATGCGACGCCTCCGGAAATTCGCCTCCGTCCACAATCTCGTCAACACGGAACGCAGCCTCGCTTCCAGATCGACTTTCAAGCGAAACCGTGCCGCCGCCCTCGCCGAGTGACGCGGTCCTTGCGCCGAATAAGGGGCAGCCATCCTGTTCTTGGTGAGACTGGTTCGACTTCGTCTGACACCACCGCCACCACCGTTGGCGTTTGAAAAATCGCTGAAAAGTGACCACACAAGGGTTTGTGGTTTTGGCCATCACCACACGCCAGCACCACACGTCTTGCTGTTCGACCGGACAAATCGGGCAGCGGATTGTCGGCATAACGGCGGGAAGACGGGCTGGTGTCTCTGAGCGTGGTGAATTCCTGCCCCCCGGCGACGAAGGCGACCCCATCCCCTGGGAAACCGGGCTGGGGCAGCCTGATCGAAACCTGCGTGATCCAGCTCGATGGCCAGATCGAACACTGGCGGATGAGCGATCGGTACGAGCTGCACCTGACCTTTGCGCTGGCCTGGTTCGGAGAGGGCGACGACGAAGACGCGCCACGAAGCCGATGCGCGGGCGGGCCAGGGGAACCGTGCACCGCCTCATGCGCTGATCAAACGCAAAAGACCGAAAAGGATGCATCATGTCTCGCACGATCACGCTTTCGCTGTCGATGCTCTTTGCTTTCGTGCTTTCCGCGTGTAAAATCGTGCAAGGCTCGGGGTGGAATATCGAACAGCTCGGCGATAATATCGCCGTGGAATTCCAGGAGGCGCAATGTCCGCGCCCGTCCGCAACATCCATCCCCGGGAG
>CAZNMK010000184.1:0-6005 GCA_964574045.1 uncultured Roseovarius sp.
CGGTATGGTCCGGGGCTGTGATGCGCGGCTTTCGTGGAGGGCCTTCCACGATACCACCTATTGAAGTCCGATCCTAGCCCTCTACGATATATGTCACGCGCATCGGGAGATTCGCCTTTGGCCAGCCTGCACCTCATCAAGCTCAGCGTCGGCAGCGAAAGCGTCGACAGCCTGGCCGCCTGGCAGGCGACGCGCCGCGCCCAGGCCGCGGACGGGCTGCCGCGACATGTCACCCGGATGTGGCCCCGGCGCGAGGCCGAGCTTTTGGACGGCGGCTCGGTCTACTGGGTGATCCAGGGCTTCGTGCAGTGCCGCCAGCGCCTCTTGCGCCTCGACGAGGTCATCGGCGAGGACGGCATCCGCCGCTGCGCCCTTGTCCTCGACCCCGAACTGGTGCGCACGGCGGCCGCCCGCAAGCGCCCGTTCCAGGGCTGGCGCTATCTGGCGCCCGGCGATGCCCCGCCGGACCTGCCCGGTAGGCGCGGCGACGGCGAGGATGCGCTGCCGCCGGGACTGTCGGCGGCGCTGGCCGATATCGGCGTTCTCTGAGGCGCTACCGCTGGCGGTTGACCCCGCGTCATGGGCGGGAGATGGCCGAAAACACCCCTCCGGGCGGCGGTCCGCCGCCGTTTGGCGCCACCCGCGATCACGAATGCCTTACCCCGGCCGGACCTGCCCTTGCCGGCACCGGGACGGCACATATCTGGGGACCGATGCGCCGGCGGTTCATGCGAGCAGGCCCCGGCGCGCGCCACACGCGATGGCCTTGCGGCGCCGCTGCAAGGCATCCGGCGGCAAGGACCGAAACAAGCTCCGACACGGAAAAGGAGACCGGATATGAGAACGATACTGACCGCGCTGGCCGCCACCGCCATGGGCATCCCTCCGGCGCTGGCCGGCAGCCCCGCACCGGCACCGCAGGATACCCCGATCGCCGCCGCCGTTCCGGCGGCGCCCATCGGCCCCGACTGGACCGGCTTTTACGGCGGCGCACAGCTGGGCTGGGGCGATGTCGATTCCAACGTCCCCGGCGTCGGCGGCGACGACATGATCGGCGGCCTGACCTTCGGCTACGACTACGATTTCGGCGACTGGGTCGTCGGCGGCGGACTCGACTACGACTGGGCCGACATCACCCTCGCGCCGGGCGTGAGCGTCGACAACGTCTTTCGCGCCAAGCTGCGCGCCGGCTACAAGCTCGGTAACGGCCTCATCTACGGCACCGGCGGCTATGCCAACGCCGACACCAGCACGCTGGGCGACGAGGACGGCTATTTCGTCGGCGCCGGCTACGAGCACATGATCTCGAACAACCTCTCGCTGGGCGGCGAGGTGCTGTGGCACGAATTCGACGGCTTCAACACCGTGCCTTCGACCGATGTCGAGGCGACCACGGTTCAGGTGCGCGGGACGTTCCGGTTCTGAACGGGAAAGCCCGCGCCCGATGCGCGTCGTTCGCCTCCGCCCGGCCCGCTTGCGGGCCGGGCACGCGGCCGCAGGGCCGCTGTTCCCGAACAGCGAATGCGATCCGGGTCATCGGACAACAGGGCATGTCGCGTTCAATCGGAAACGGTTCGACGACGGGCGGGTGATTGCGAGCACATGCAACACGCCCTGCTCGCAGCAAGCCCTCGGATCGAATACACGTTGTCGCCCTCGCGTTCGGTCCGGCCGCGTCAGTCGACACCCAGACGCTCCAGCAGTTCCGCCATCGCCCCGCGGTCCCCGCCTTCCAGCGCGGCGGCGCGGGTTCTGTAGAGCGTCGCCTGGCTACGCAGGATCAGCCCGTCATCGAGCACCTTGAGATGGTTGGCCCTGAGCGTGTCGCCCGACGAGGCGATGTCGGCGATGGCCTCGGCGGTCTCGTTCTTGACGGTGCCCTCGGTCGCGCCCTGGCTGTCGACGAGGCGGTAATCGGCGACGCCCGCATCGCGCAGGAAATCGCGCACCAGCCGGTGATACTTGGTCGCGATCCGCAGCCGGAAACCGTGCGCGGCGCGAAACGCCGCCGCCGCCGCGTCGAGATCGTCGAGCGTGCTGACGTCGACCCAGGCGCGCGGCACCGCCAGCACCAGGTCGGCCTGGCCGAAACCGAGGCCGGCCAGCTCCTCGACCCGCTGCTGCCAGCGGCCCAGCCGCTCGCGCACCAGGTCGGTGCCGGTGACGCCCAGATGGATGCGCCCGGCGGCCAGTTCGCGCGGGATTTCCCCCGCCGACAAAAGCACCAGCTCGAGATTTCCGATGCCCTCGACGCGGCCGGCATATTCGCGTTCGGACCCGGCCCGGCCCAGCCCCACGCCGCGGGCGGAAAACCAGTCGAAGGTCTTTTCCATCAGCCGCCCCTTCGAGGGCACGCCCAGCTTGACGCTCATCGCCCCGCCCCCGTGCCCGCCGGCGCCAGTTCCAGCACCATGCCGGGGCGGATCACGCCGCCCACCGCCGGTATCTCGCGCCCGCCGCCCAGCTGGCGGGTGAGCGCGTCATAGCGCCCGCCGCTGGCCACGGGCGGCAGGTCGGGGCGCGCGGCGGCGTAAAAACCGAACACGAAGCCGTCGTAATATTCCATATGCGTGCGGCCGTAGCTCGCCTCGAACTCGAGCCCGCCGATGTCGATCCCCTGCGCCACCAGCGCATCGAGCCTTTGTGCCAAGCGGTCGACGGCGGCGGCGATGCCCGGCATGTCGACGGCGATGTCGCGCAGCCGCTCGAGCGCGTTGGGGCAGGTCTCGCGTACCGCGAGGATGGCGTCGATCAGCGCCACCTCGTCGGCGGAGAGGGGCGGCGCGGCGGCATCCTGGCGCAGCACCTCGATACGGGCGCGGATCTCGGCCTCGCTCCTGAGCCCGATCACCGGCCCGGCATCCGCCATCGCATCGCCCGAAGCCAGCAGCGCGGCCCGGGCGGCGGGCACCGGCGCACGGCCCGAATAGCGCTCAATCAGGGCGCGAAAGCGGCGCGGGCGCCAGATATGGCGCCTCAGCGCCGCCTTGCGCCGCTCAGTCGTGTCGAGCGCCTCGACCGCCGCCATCAGGATGCCGATGTCGCCGGTGGCCGCGCGCAGCCCGAGCGGCGCCAGCACCCGGTGAAAGAGCGCGAAGACGCGCGCGTCGGCGGCCGCCGGGTTGTCGCGGTCGAAGACCTCGAAGCCCACCTGGAAATACTCGTTGGCGCGATGGGCGTCGTCCTCCTGGCGGCGAAAGACCTCGCCGGCATAGGCATAGCAGGCGGGCTCGGCGCCATCGCTCATGTGCATCTGCACCACCGGCACGGTGAAATCGGGGCGCAGCATCTGCTCGCCCCTGAGCGCGTCCGAGGTGACATAGGCGCGCGCGCGGATGTCCTCGCCGTAAAGGTCGAGCAGCACCTCGGCGGGTTGCAGGATCGCGGTCTCGACCGGGGTCGCGCCCTCGGCCTCGAAAAGGGCGCGCAGGCGCATCGCCTCGGCCCGTATGGCCGCCGGGTCGGCCATCACCCCTGCCCGTCCAGCATCTCGCGGATGCGCGCCGCCAGTTCCGCGCGCGGCACCTCGACCTGGGCGGGGCGTTCCTTCCATTCCTCGAGCGTCGCGCTTTCGGCGATCCTGGCGCCGAGGATCAAATCCTTGACCTGGACCACGCCGCGCGCGCGCTCGTCCGCGCCCTCGATCACGGCGAGCGGCGCGTTGCGGCGGTCGGCGTATTTCATCTGGTTGCCGAAGTTCTTCGGATTGCCGAGATAGACCTCGGCGCGGATGTCCGCCTGGCGCAGCTCGGCGGCCATCGCCATGTAGTCGGCCATGCGATCGCGATCCATCACCGTGACCACCACGGGGCCGGTGTCGATACCCCCGATGCGGCCCTTTTCCCTGAGCGCGGCAAGCAGGCGGTCGACCCCGATCGAGATGCCCGTGGCGGGCACCGCCTGGCCGGTGAAGCGCCTGACCAGATCGTCATAGCGCCCGCCGCCGGCGACCGAGCCGAACTGGCGCGGGCGGCCCTTGTCGTCGAGGATGTCGAAGGTCAGTTCGGCCTCGAAGACCGGGCCGGTGTAATAGCCAAGGCCGCGGACGACCGAAGGGTCGATGACGATGCGGTCGGGGCCATAGCCCTGGGCGGCGAGAAGGGCGGCAATCTGGTTCAGTTCAAGCACACCTTGGCGACCCACCTCGGTATTTCCTACAATGCGCTCCAATTCCTGAAGTACGTTCTCGTTTATTGCTCTGCTGATTTCAGTCGTTTTGGTTGGCGCATATCTTTGACCATCACGACTAGGCGCACGTTTAACCCCATAGCCAACAATACCTGCCATTCGTTTCCCTGAAGTCAGGAACTCTAGGACCGGTCCGGCCTGTTCATCCGACAGCCCCACCCCGTCGATATAGGCGCCGGATGCATCCAGCCGCCCCTTGCCCAGAAGCTCGCGCACCCCCGCCTCGCCCACCTTGTCGAACTTGTCGATGGTGCGCATCACCGCATCGCGAGTCCCGCCCTCGGTCAGTCCCATGACCTCCAACACGCCATTCAGAACCTTGCGGCTGTTCACCCGGATCAGGTAGTCGCCGCGCGCGATCCCCACCGCCTCGAGCGTGTCGGCCAGCATCGCGCAGATCTCGGCATCGGCGGCCATCGACGCACTGCCCACCGTGTCGGCATCGCATTGATAAAACTGGCGAAACCGCCCCGGCCCGGGCTTTTCGTTGCGCCACACCGGACCCATCGCGTAGCGGCGATAGGGGGTCGGCAGGTCGTTGCGGTGCTGGGCATAGACCCGCGCCAGCGGCGCCGTCAAATCGTATCGCAGCGCCAGCCAGTCGCCCTTGCCCCCCTCCTCGTCCTCCTGCCAGGCGAATACGCCGGCATTGGGCCGCTCGACATCGGGCAGGAACTTGCCCAGCGCCTCGACCGTCTCGACCGCGCTCGATTCCAGCGCCTCGAACCCGTAGCGGTGATAGACCCCGGCGATGGCGGTCAGCATCCCGGCGCGCTCGCGCACTTCCGCGCCGAAATAGTCGCGGAATCCCTTTGGCGTCTCGGCCCTCGGCCGCCGCTCTTTCTTTGTCCTGGCCATGTCTCAGCTTCCCGGTGCCGGCGGTTGCGGCGCGGTCTAGCCCAAGGGCGCGCGAGGGGCAAGCGCGGGGCGCGCTTGACCGCGCGCGGCCGCGCGCCTAAGCGAGAACCCATGCAAGAGTTCGAGGAACAGATCGCGCACCTCGCGCGCACCGTCGACGACCTCTCCGACGTGGTCGCGCGGCAGGAACGCGAGATCGCCACCCTGACCCGCCGCGTGCAGCTGCTGCTCGAGCGCGAGGCCGACCGCCAGCAGGACGAAGGCGGCGGCGCCTTCTTCACTGATGAGCGCCCACCGCACTGGTAGCGGTCAGATCTCCTCGACCGTGGCCACGCCCGGCAGGCTGCGCAGCGCGCCCCTGATCTGCGGCGAGACCGGGAAATCGTCACCCAGTTCGATCTCGACCTCGCCGGGCAGCCCGGGGCCGATCAGGCAGAACCGGATCGGCCCGCGCCCGCCCCTGGTATCGGCGGCGTCGCGCAGCACCGTCGCGGCCGTGTCCACCGCCTCGGGCGCCTCGACAAAGACCCTGAGCCCGGTGCCGCCGGCGCCCGCCACCACCTCGTCGGCCGGCTGCACCCCGCGCGCCAGGAGCTTGAGCTGGTCCTCCTCCATCGTCGCCTCGACGCTGAGGACCACCATCGCGCCGGGCTCGAGATGCTCGCGCGCGGCCTCCAGCGTGTCGGAAAAGACCGTCACCTCATAGCTGCCGGTCGGGTCGGACAGCTGGACGAAGGCAAAGCGGTTGCCGCGCGCCGAGCGCCGTTCCTGCCGGCCCGCAACCACCCCCGCCAGACGCACCGCCTGCGGGGCGCGGCGCGCGGCCTCGATCACCTCGGCCAGCGTCTGCACCTTGCGGCGTTTGAGCTGGGCGGCGTAATCGTCGAGAGGATGGCCCGAGAGGTAGAACCCCACCGCCTGGAATTCCTCGCGCAGCCGCTCGGCCGGCAGCCAGTCCT
>CAZNMK010000185.1:0-2950 GCA_964574045.1 uncultured Roseovarius sp.
AGGCCACGAAATACTGGGTCGTGCACATGCTCGGCCTCGACCGGCTCGGCCGGATAGAGCTGTGGCCGCCCTATCTGAACCTGCGCATGGCGTGGAACTACGGGATCAATTTCGGCCTCTTCGCAGGCGATGGCCCGGCGACGCGCTGGGTGCTCATTGCACTGGCGCTGGCGATCTCGGCGGCGGTGCTGTGGTGGCTCGGGCGCGAACGGGGCGGTATGTGGCAGGAAATCGCCGCCGGCGTGCTGGTCGGCGGGGCGCTGGGAAACGCCGTCGACCGGCTGCTTTACGGGGCGGTGGCGGATTTTCTCAACATGTCGTGCTGCGGCATCGACAACCCCTATGCCTTCAACGTCGCCGACATCGCGGTTTTCGCCGGGGCCATCGGCATGATAGTATTCGGAACGGGAAAAAAGGCCGCGTGACCTTTGGCACGCGATGCGTTAAGGCTGCGCGAACGACGACGGGAGGCTGGCGGATGACACTGCCGCGCAAGATCATCTTGGTTGGACTGGTGCTGGTTCTGGCGGCGTGTTCGCGCGACCGCGACATGACGCTGACGCGGTTCCAGAACCAGGGCGACGGGCCGGACGAATTCGCGATCGTGCCGGGCAAGCCGCTGCAGGAGCCCGAGAACTATGCCGAGTTGCCCACGCCCCAGCCCGGCGCCGGCAACCGCACCGACCAGACCCCCATAGAGGATGGCATCGCCGCCCTGGGCGGCAACGCCGGCACGATCGCCAGCACCGCCATCCCGCCCGGCGATGCGGGGCTGGTGCGCCATGCCGGGCGCCACGGCACCGACCCGGCGATTCGCCAGACCCTGCGGGTCGAGGACAACGAAATCCGCCGCCGTTACGGCCGCCGCAACATCCTGCGCATCGGCCCGCGCGACGACTATACCGAGGCCTACAAGCGCCAGTGGCTGGATGAGCAGGCCGAACGCGAACGCCTGCGCCGCGCCGGCATCGTCACCCCCTCCGCCCCGCCGCCGGCCTCGCGCTGAGGCGAAAAGCCGCCGCCTTGATCTGGCGCGCGCGCGGCGTATCTTGTCGCCCTAGGACGACCGGGCACCCCGCCGCGGAGACGGCAAGGAGGCATTTCATGCGCAAACATCTGGCCGCGCTCTGCGCGCTATTGATCGCGGCGGCGCTACCGGCGGCGGCAGAGAACGACGTCACCGCCTTCACGCTCGAAAACGGCATGCAGGTGGTGGCGATCGAGGATCACCGCGCCCCGGTGGCGGTTCACATGGTCTGGTACAAGACCGGCTCGGCCGACGAAACGCCCGGTATCTCGGGCGTCGCGCATTTCCTGGAACACCTGATGTTCAAGGGCACCGGCACGCTGGCGCCGGGCGAGTTTTCGGCCACGGTGGCGCGCAACGGCGGCCGCGACAACGCCTTTACCAGCTATGACTACACCGCCTATTTCCAGCGCGTCGCCGCCGACCGGCTGGAACTGATGATGCGGATGGAAAGCGACCGCATGACCAACCTGCGCCTTGACCCCGATACCGTCGCCACCGAACGCGATGTCATCGTCGAGGAGCGCAACCAGCGCGTCGAGACCAGCCCCGGCAGCCTCTTTCGCGAGCAGATGGGCGCGGCTCAGTATCTCAATCACCGCTACGGGCTGCCGGTGATCGGCTGGATGCACGAGATACGCGCGCTCGGGCATGACGACGCGCTGGGCTTCTACCGCACCTACTACGCGCCCAACAACGCGGTGCTGGTGGTGGCGGGCGATGTCGAGCCGGACGAGGTGCGCCGGCTGGCGGAAAAATATTACGGCGTCATCCCCGCCAATCCGGACCTGCCCCCGCGCCTGCGCCCCGAAGAGCCGCCGCAGATCGCCGAACGCAGGCTGGTGCTCAGGGATGCGCGCGTCGGCCAGCCCTATGTCAGCCGCAGCTACCTGGTGTCCGAACGCGACAGCGGCGATCAGCGCGAGGCCGCGGCGCTGACCGTCCTGGCCGAGGCGCTGGGCGGCGGCAACACCTCGATCCTGGCCGAACGGCTCCAGTTCGACGAACGGCTCGCGGTCTATACCGGGGCCTACTACGGCGGCACCTCGCTGGACGATACCACCTTTGGCATAACCGTGGCGCCCGCCCCCGGGGTGACGCTGGAACGGGCCGAGGCGGCGATGGACGCGGTGCTGGCCGAGGTCGCGGAGACCGGCATCGACCCCGACCAGCTGGCGCGCATCAAGATGCAGGTGCAGGCGCACGAGATCTATGCGCGCGACGATGTCGGCCAGCTCGCCAATCGCTATGGCCAGGCGCTGACGCAAGGACTGACCGTAGCCGACGTGGAGGCCTGGCCCGGAGTACTGCAATCGGTCACCGCCGAGGAGGTCCGCGCGGCGGCGCGCACGCTGCTCGACCGCGACCGTTCCGTGACCGGCTGGCTCATGTCCCCGGAGGTGACGCAATGAGGCTTCTTCGTTCTTTCCTGGTACCCGCCCTTGCCCTCGTGGCCGCGCTGTCGGCGCCGCCCGCGCGCGCCGGTGTCGAGATCGAGGAAATCACCACCCCGG
Organism: uncultured Roseovarius sp.; assembly: GCA_964574045.1. Classification (GTDB taxonomy): domain Bacteria; phylum Pseudomonadota; class Alphaproteobacteria; order Rhodobacterales; family Rhodobacteraceae; genus Roseovarius. The sequence goes on from CAZNMK010000185.1 coordinate 2,542, forward strand.
GCGGCATCGACGCCTGGCTGGTCGAGGAACACTCGATCCCCTTCGTGGCGCTGGAACTGCGCTTTCGCGGCGGCACCTCGCTGGATACGCCCGAGACGCGCGGCGCCGTCAACCTGATGACCGGCCTGCTGGAAGAAGGCAGCGGCGACATGGACGCGCGCGCCTTTGCCCGCGCGACCGAGGAAATCGCCGCCCAGTTCAGCTATGGCGCCGGCGACGACGCGGTCAGCGTGTCGGCGCGGTTCCTCAGCGAGACCCGCGAAGAGGCCATCGACCTGCTGCGCGTCTCCATCGCCGAGCCCAGCCTCGCGCCCGAGGCCATCGAACGGGTGCGCGCACAGGTGATCGCGGGGCTGAGATCGGATCTGAAGGACCCCGACACCATCGCCCGCACCGCGTTCTCGAGGCT
>CAZNMK010000185.1:2960-5999 GCA_964574045.1 uncultured Roseovarius sp.
TCTTCGGCGATCACCCCTATGGCAGCCCCGAGGAGGGCACGCTCGAGAGCGTCGCGTCGCTGACCCGCGACGATCTGCTGGCCGCGCACCGGGCGGTGTTCGCCCGCGACCGGGTCTATGTCAGCGCCGTGGGCGACATCACCGCGGATGAGCTGTCGGCGCTCCTCGACCGTCTGCTGGGCGATCTGCCCCGGACCGGCACGCCGCTGCCCGGCCGCGCGAGCGAGGATTTCCCCGGCGGGGTCGAGGTGATAGGGTTCGACACGCCGCAATCCTCGGTGATCTTCGGCCAGCCGGGCATCGACCGCGAGCATCCCGATTTCTTTGCCGCCTACATCCTCAACCACATCATCGGCGGCGGCGGTTTCGAGAGCCGGCTGATGACCGAGGTGCGCGAAAAGCGCGGGCTGACCTACGGCGTCTACACCTACCTGTCGGACAAGGACAACGGCGAGGTCTGGGTCGGCGCGGTCTCGTCCGCCAACGGCCGCGTGGCCGAGGCCATCGACGTGATCCGCGAAGAGTGGGCGCGCATCCGCGACGAAGGCGTCAGCGCCAGGGAACTGGCCGACGCCAAGACCTACATCACCGGCGCCTATCCGCTGCGCTTCGACGGCAACGGGCCGATCGCCAACATCGCGGTGGGCATGCAACTCGACGGGCTGCCCCGGGACTACATCGACACCCGCAACGACCGCATGAACGCGGTGACGCTCGAGGATATCAATCGCGTCGCGCGCGAGCTGCTCGACCCCGAAAAGCTCACCTTCGTGGTGGTGGGCCGGCCCGAGGGGCTGAACTCGACCCTGAACTGAGCGCCACTCAGGCCGGCAGCGCGATATCGGCGAGGGTCGAGCGGTCGAGTTCACGCAGGAACGCCGTCTCGGCCTGCTGCAGACGGCCGCGCAGAGTGCAACAGCCGGCGAGCGTGCAGGTGTTCCTGTCGCTGAAGCATTCCACGATCGGCTGACGGTCCTCAAGCAGGTCGATCAGCGTCCCGAGGCGGATTTCCGACGGCGCACGCGCCAGCATCACCCCGCCGCCGCCGCCGCGCCTCGTCTTGACGACACCCGCCTGGGCCAGGCGCTGCACGATCTTGGCCAGGTGATTGCGCGACAGCTGCAGCTCCTCGGCCAGCTCGGCGGTCGAACAGGCGCGCTCGGGCGCGCTGGCCATGCGCATCAGCATCCGCATACCGTAATCGGTGAAATGGGTGAGACGCATGGTCGCTCCGCTCCTGAATTGGCATTTACATGATTTATTCGCAGGCATAGGCTGATACAAGCTCTCAGGGTCCGCGCGGTGCAACCAGCCGCGCGGCGACGGCTTCACGCCGGCCCGCCATGCCCGACCCCGCTGAAGGACACATGCTGCGATGACGACCATGCAATCCCTCCGTCCCGTGCCGCGCGGCCCGGGGTTTCCCGGTGCCGTCCTGCGGGCGGCACTGCAACCGGTGCTGGGGCGGGTGGTCCGCCGGATCGCCGCCCGCCACCCCGACATGTTCGCCCGGATCGCGCCCTATCAGAAGGCCGATTTTCTGATCGTTGCCAACGAGTTGCCCTTTGCCCTGCACCTGCGTCCCGATCCCGATGCGCCAATGATGCGGGCGGTGCCGAAATCGCCGCTGCCGCCCTCGGATGCGCGGATCGAGGGGCCGTTCCTGCTGCTCCTGAACCTCGTCGACGGCGAAAGCGACGGCGACGCCGCGTTCTTTTCGCGCGAACTGACGATTTCCGGCAATACCGAGGCCGTGGTCAGCCTGCGCAACGCGCTCGACGATGTCGATGGCTCGATCGCGCAGGAAACCGCCGATCTCTTCGGCCCGCCGGGGCGCGCGGTGCTGGGGATGTTGCGGCGGCGGGGGGCGGCGGCATGACGGCAGAGGACTTTTCCCGGGCGGGCGAGCTGGTCTGCCCCGCCGGCACCCCCGCCGCGCTGCGCACCGGCGCCGATTCGATCTATTGCGGCTTTCGCATCGCCACCAACGCACGCTACTTTCCGGGGCTGAACTTCACCCCCGAGGAACTGGATGCCTCGGTCGCCTATGCCCATGCGCGCGGCTCCAAGGTGCTCCTGGCGCTCAACACCTACCCGCCCGCCGGCAAGGTCGACCTGTGGCGCGAGGCGGCGGCCGAGGGGATGCGCGCAGGCGTCGACGCCTTCATCGTCGCCGACATGGGCGTGGCGCAACACATCGCCGCCACCCATCCCGGCGCACGGCTGCACCTCTCGGTGCAGGCGGCGGCGTCGAGCCCCGAGGCGATCCGTTACTATTGCGAACATTTCGGCGTCCGCCGGGTGGTGCTGCCGCGGATCCTGACCATCCCCGAGATCAAGGCGATCAAGCGCGAGATCCCCTGCGAGATCGAGACCTTCATCTTCGGCAATCACGGGCTGATGGTCGAGGGGCGGTGCAGCCTGACGAACTGGCTCACGGGGCTTTCGACCAACATGGACGGGGTCTGCTCGCCCGCCGCCGACGTCACCTACGAGCGCGACGACGACGGCACCATGCGCAGCCGCCTCGCGGGCTTCACCATCGACAGCTTCGCCCCCGAGGAAACCGCCGGCTATCCCACCATCTGCAAGGGCCGCTACAACGCGCCCCACCGCCCCGAAGGCTACTATGCGTTCGAGGAGCCGATCAGCCTCAACCTCGCGCGGCTCCTGCCCGACCTGATGGCGGCGGGCGTTCACGCCTTCAAGATCGAGGGGCGGCAGCGCTCGAAAAGCTATGTCCGCCAGGTGGTCTCGGCCTTCCGCCGCGCCGTCGACGACATCCGCGCGGGCCAGGCGCCCGACATCGGCGATCTGGTGGCCCTGACCGAAGGCCAGAAGGAAACCCAGGGCGCCTTCAAGACCAAGAAATGGAGGTGAGGCGATGGAGCTGACCCTTGGCCCCGTGGCCTATCACTGGAGCGCGGAGAAAAAGCTCGACTTCTACGCCCGCATCGCCGACGAGGCGCCGGTCTCGACCGTCTATCTGGGCGAGGTGATCTGTTCCAAGCGCGCGCCCTTCTTCGAGCGCGAGATGCC
>CAZNMK010000186.1:0-5993 GCA_964574045.1 uncultured Roseovarius sp.
TCGGGGTCCTGATCCTCGCGGCAGTGGGGCTGTTCTTCGCCACGGCGCTGCTGGGGCGGGTGTGGTGCGGCTATGCCTGCCCGCAGACCGTATGGACCGACCTTTTCATCCTCGTCGAACGCTGGATCGAGGGCGACCGCAACGCCCGCCTGCGCCTGCACCGGCAGAAGAAGCTCGATGTCCGCAAGGCCCGGCTCAGACTGACGAAATGGGTGGTGTGGCTGCTGATCGCGGTGGGCACCGGCGGCGCCTGGGTGTTCTATTTCGCCGACGCGCCGACGCTCTTGCGCGGTCTTGTCACGCTCGATGCCCACCCCATCGCCTATACCACCATCGCGGTGCTGACCGGCACCACCTTCTTTTTCGGCGGTTTCGCGCGCGAGCAGATCTGCATCTATGCCTGCCCCTGGCCGCGCATCCAGGCGGCGATGATGGACGAGGACACGCTGACGGTGGGCTACCGCGAATGGCGCGGCGAGCCGCGCAAGCACTCGCAGGCGGTGGCCGAGGGCGCCGAGCAGGGCGACTGCATCGACTGCATGGCCTGCGTCAACGTCTGCCCCATGGGCATCGACATCCGCAACGGGCAGCAGATGGAATGCATCACCTGCGCGCTGTGCATCGACGCCTGCGACGAGGTGATGGACAAGATCGGCAAGCCGCGCGGCCTCATCGACTACATGGCGCTGACCGACGAGGAACGCGAGCGCGGCGGAGAGCCGCCGAGGCCGGTGTGGAAACATATCTTCCGGCCGCGCACGATGCTTTATACCGCGCTCTGGTCGCTGGTGGGCGTCGGGCTGCTGGTGGCGCTCTTCATCCGGCCCGAGATCGACATGACCGTGGCGCCGGTGCGCAACCCGACCTATGTGACGCTCGCCGACGGGTCGGTCCGCAACACCTACGAGGTGCGGCTGCGCAACAAGCAGGGCGAGGCGCGACCCTTCGAGCTGAGCGTCAAGGCCGATCCGGCGATCCGGCTGGAACTGGAAGGCGCCGAGGCCGACACCGTGACGGTGGACGCCAACGCCCAGCGGCTGCAGCGGGTCTATCTGATCGCGCCGCCGGGCTCGGCCCCGGCCGAGGCCCATCGCAGCGATGTGCGGCTCTGGGTCGAGGATACCGCCAGCGGCGACCGGGCCTCCAGGGACACCGTCTTCAACGGGCGGGGGACCGAATGATGAAGGGCCGCGAGATCACCGGGCGGCACGTCCTGATCGGTTTCGTGGCCGCCTTTGCCGTCATCGTCGGGGTCAACATCCTGCTGGCGGTGTCGGCGGTGCGCAGCTTTCCCGGGCTCGAGGTCAGGAACGGCTATGTCGCCTCGCAGAGCTTCGATGCCCGCCGCGTCGCGCAGCAGGCGCTGGGCTGGGACTTGCGCGCCGGCGTGCGCGACGGCACGCTCTACCTCGCCTTCACCGACGCCGCCGGCCAGCCGGTGCGCCCGGCGCGGATCGAGGCCAGCGTCGGCCGCCCGACCGAGGACATGGACGACATGCTGCCGGCGCTCGTCTGGACCGGCGCAAGGTTCGAGGCGCCGGTGACGCTGGGCGAGGGCAAATGGATCCTGCGGCTCAGGGCCCATGCCGAGGACGGCACCCTTTTCCAGCAGCGCCGGCCGCTGACGATCGACGGGGGCTGACGCGATGACCGCCACCTTGCGCCCGCCGGCCTCTGCCTGTCCCGCCTGCGCGGCGGCGCCGGCGGCCGCGGCGGCGGCGGCGCCCGCGCCGGCAGAGGCGCAGATCGCGCTCAGCCTGCCGACGATCCACTGCGCCGCCTGCATCAGCAGGATCGAAAAGGCGCTCAATGCCCATCCCGGCGTCACCTCGGCGCGGGTCAACCTGACATTGAAGCGCGCCAGCATCGCCGCCGCGCCGGAGGTGACGGCCGAGGACATGCGCGCCCTGGTCGAGGGGCTGGGCTACGAGGCGCACGAGCTCGACCCCGGCACGCTCAGCGCCACGGCGACCGGCCGTGCCGGGCGCGCGCTCCTGATGCGGCTGGCGGTGGCGGGGTTCGCGACCATGAACGTGATGCTCCTGTCGGTGTCGGTCTGGTCGGGCGCCGAGGGGCCGACGCGCGATCTCTTCCACTGGATTTCCGCCGCCATCGCCCTGCCCGCCATCGCCTTTTCCGGCCAGCCCTTCTTTGCCAATGCCTGGGCGGCGTTGCGCAACCGCCATCTCAACATGGACGTGCCGATCGCGCTGGCGATCGCGCTGGCGGTGATCACCTCGCTGTGGGAGACGTCGCTCTCGGGGGCGCACGCCTATTTCGACGCGGCGCTGGCACTGACGTTCTTTCTGCTCGCCGGGCGCTACCTCGACCACCGCACGCGGGCGGCGGCGCGTTCGGCAGCCGAGGAGCTGACCGCGCTCGAGGTGCCGCGCGCCGCCCGGCTGAACACCGACGGGGCCGAGGAAACCGTGGCCGTGGCCGCGCTGGCGGCGGGCGATCTGATCCGGGTCAAACCCGGCGGGCGGATGCCGGTCGACGGCGAGATCGTCGAGGGCACGTCAGAGATCGACCGCTCGCTCCTCACCGGCGAGACGGTGCCGGTCTTCGCCGGCCCCGGCCGGGCGGTTTCGGCCGGCGAGATCAACCTGACCGGCCCGCTGACGCTGCGCGCCACCGCCGTCGGGGCCGAGACCTCGCTCCATCGGATGGCCGATCTGGTGGCGGTGGCGGAATCGGGGCGCTCGCGCTACACGCCGCTCGCCGACCGGGCGGCGAAGCTCTATGCACCCGGCGTGCACATCCTGTCGGCGCTGGCGTTCCTGGGCTGGTACGTCGCCACCTGGGACATGCGCACCGCGCTCAACATCGCGGCGGCGGTGCTGATCATCACCTGCCCCTGCGCGCTGGGCCTCGCGGTGCCGGCGGTGACCACCGCCGCCAGCGGCAGGCTTTTCCGGCGCGGGATGCTGATCAAGCACGAAACCGCGCTCGAGCGCCTCGCACAGGTCGATACGGTGATCTTCGACAAGACCGGCACGCTGACCGCCGGCACGCCCGAACCCGAGGATTTCGACCGCCTGACACCCGCCGATGCCGCGTTGGCGCTGGCGCTGGCGCGCGGCTCGGCGCACCCGCTGGCGCGGGCGATCGAGCGCGCGGCACTGGCCGCCGGCATCGAGGCCGCCGAGGTGAGCGGGCTGACCGAAGTACCGGGCTATGGCACCAGGGGTTTCTACGAGGGGCAGGAGGTGCGCCTTGGCCGGGCATCCTGGGTCGGCGCGACCCCGCTGGACAGGACCGCCACTTTCCTCGACCGTGGCGACGGATCGACGGTCGCCATCGCCTTTGCCGACCGCCTGCGCGAGGGCGCGAAAGAGGCGGTATCGGCGCTGCAGGCATCCGGCAAGGATGTCCGCCTGATGTCGGGCGACAGCGCCCCGGCGGTCGAGGCGCTGGCAAACCGGCTCGGCATCGGCAACTGGACGGCCGAGATGCTGCCCGCCGACAAGGCCGCGCGCGTGGCGGCGCTGGCGGATGAGGGCCGGCACGTGCTGATGGTCGGCGACGGGCTCAACGACACGGCGGCGCTGGCGGCGGCGCATGTCTCGATCTCGCCCGCCTCGGCGCTCGACGCCGCGCGCGTCGCGAGCGACATCGTCCTTCTGGGCGGCGATCTCTCGCCCATCGCCGGCGCGCTGAAGAACGCGCGTTCGGCCACGCGCCGGATCGCCGAGAATTTCCGCCTCGCCACGCTCTACAACGTGATCGCGGTGCCGCTGGCGGTGGCCGGCCTGTGTTCGCCGCTCATCGCGGCGCTGGCGATGTCGGCCTCGTCGATCACGGTCTCGCTCAACGCCCTGCGGCTGAGGTGACGGCGGATGAACGTGCTGGTCTGGCTCATTCCGATTTCTCTGGTGCTGGGGGGGCTGGGCCTCGCCTTCTTCATCTGGACGGTCAGGACCAACCAGTACGACGACCCCGAGGGCGACGCCCGCCGCATCCTGCGCGACGACTACGACGACCGCCCCAAGCCATGACACGCATCACGCCCCGGCCCCCGAGCCGGGGCCTCACGACTGAGATTTCCGCCCTGATCGAGGCCCCGGGTCGGGCCCGGGGCGCGTGGGCGAACAGCGAACTGGCCTGACCTGTCCTGGGTCCACCGCCGGCCTCAACCCGCCGGTTCGATCATGAAACATGTGATCTTCTGCGCCTGCAGGCGCCGGCAGGCCAGTTCGGCGGTCTCGCGCGTCAGCCCCATGAAGTTCGCGTCGTAGCCATCCGCGCGCTTGCGCACCTTGCGCAGGCTGCCATCGAGCGTGCCGATTTCGCTCAGCGCAATCTGCAGCAGCACCTTGCGCGCCTTGTACTGGCTGGGATAGCGGCCCACGGTGATGCCCCAGTGCCGCCCGCCGGAGGTCGAGACACGCTCGACCAGCCGGTCCGACGCCTCGTCGGCGGGTGTGGCGGCGGCGCTGGCCAGGACCAGGTCGGCGGGGCGGACAGGCGGCGTGACCTCGGGCGGGGCGCCGCCGGCCTCGTCGCCCTGGGCCAGCTCGGGCTCCGGCTCCGGCTCCGGCTCCTGCTGCGCGGCGCGCACCGCCTCTTCGATATCGGCCTCGGCGACCTCGACGGCCACGGCCTCGGTCCCGGTCTGCGGCCGCATCTGGGGGCGCAGGCTGCGGCGGACGGCGGCCGCGCCGACCAGCCGCACCTTGCGGCCATAGGCGCCCGGACCGCCGTCGTCGCCGATCCGGCCCATGTAGGGCGGGCGCGCGGGCCGCGACAGCGCCACGCGTGCGGGCGCCCGGCGAAAGCCGAGATCCAGCAGCTCGGCCACCCTGGCGTTGCGCGTCGCCGACGACCGGCCGCCAAAGACGGTGGCGATGATCCGGGTGCCGCCGCGCTCGGCGCTGGCGGTCAGGTTGAAGCCGGCGGCGCTGGTGTATCCGGTCTTGATCCCGTCGGCGCCCGCGTAGCTGCTCAGCAGGTTGCGGTTGGTGTGCCGGACGGTGCGCACGCCGGCATCGGCGGTGAGCCGTTTGAAGAGATTGTAGTATTCCGGGTAGTCATAGATCAGGTGCCGTCCCAGTATGCTCATGTCGCGGGCGGTCGAGAGGTGGCCCTCCTCGGTCAGGCCATGCGCATTCCTGAAGGTGGTGCGCGTCATGCCCATCGCCTGGGCGGTGCGGTTCATGCGGCGCGCGAACCGTGCCTCGGACCCCTCGATCGCCTCTGCCAGCGCGGTGGCGGCGTCATTGGCCGACCGCACGGCGGCCGCGCGGATGAGATAGCGCAGCCGTATCTGCTGACCCGCGCGCAGACCCAGGCGGCTGGGCGGCTCGCTGGCCGCGTGCCGCGAGATGGTCACCCGGTCGTCGAGCCCGATCTCGCCGTTCTCGACCGCCTCGAACACCACATAGAGCGTCATCATCTTGGTCAGCGAGGCCGGATGCAGCCTGGTATCGGCATTGCTGGCATGCAGCACCTCGCCGCTGCGCGCGTCCATCACGAACGCGGCATAGGGCGCGGCCGCCACGCTGAGCGGGACGATCACGAACATCCAGAAGGCGGCCAACGCGACCAGCCCCCACCGGATGGGCTGTCTGCTCCGGGTTCTCATGAACCTGCTCTTACTGCCTCTCGCCGCTCGTGCCCGATGCCCGGCGGTGATTATTGTTGGTCCAAGGCTAGCACAGCGCCGATCACGAATAAAGGTGTCAATTCAATGGGATTCGGGTCGTTCCTGAGAAATCCGGATCAATATCTGGTGGCATCGCCCGGGCCGGCCGCTAGTACGGCCATTGTGGCAGCAATGTGTCGGAAATGTTGGCCGGATATGCCGCAGATTCCGGGTATCGCGGCCGCCAGGGAACCCGCCCCGGCAGAGCCGGGGCGAGCGGATTTGCGCCATGCGGGTCGACGGGCGCCGCCCGCCCTGCCGGCGTCAGTTCAGCGCCTGATCCGTGATCATGTGCGTCCACGCACCGTCTCCGGGATGCCCGGTGATCACCGGGTCGGAGCCGCCCGAC
>CAZNMK010000187.1:0-5988 GCA_964574045.1 uncultured Roseovarius sp.
GCTTCGGCGAGGTCGTCGTCGTCGGCGGCGGCGGATCCGATATCGTCGAAAAGCTCGGCAATCTCGAAATCGGCGGCCTGCTCTTCCTCGGCGGCGGCCTCCTGGATGGTCCGGCCGCTGGCCTGAAGCTCGGCTTCCTCGGTCGAGCGGGCAACGTTGAGGGTGATGGTGACCTCGACCTCGGGGTGCAGCGTCATGGTGACGGCGTGCAGTCCCAGTTCCTTGATCGGGCCGGGCATCACCACCTGCCTGCGATCGACGGTGAAGCCGGCCTCGGTGGCGGCATCGGCGACGTCGCGGGTGGTGACCGAACCGTAGAGCGAGCCGGCGTCGGAGGCCTGGCGAATCACGACGAATTTCTGCCCGTCGAGGGTTTCGGCCAGTTTCTCGGCTTCCTTGCGGCTCTCCAGGTTGCGGGTCTCGAACTGGACCTTGTCGGCCTCGAAGCGGGCGATGTTGGCGGCGGATGCCGACAGCGCCTTGCCCTGTGGCAGCAGGAAGTTGCGCGCGAAGCCCGGCTTGACGTCGACCACCTCGCCCATCTGGCCCAGCTTGGCGACACGTTCGAGAAGGATGACTTGCATGGGGGTTCCTCCTTACTTCACGGCGTAGGGCAGAAGCGCGAGAAAGCGCGCGCGCTTGATTGCACGGGCCAGTTCACGCTGCTTCTTGGACGAGACTGCGGTGATCCGCGAGGGCACGATCTTGCCCCGCTCGGAAATGTAGCGCTGCAGCAGCCTTGTGTCCTTGTAGTCGATCTCGGGCGCGTCGTCGCCCGAGAACGGGCAGACCTTGCGGCGGCGGAAAAACGGTTTTACGGCCATGGTTTACTGTCCTTTCCTCTAGCGGCGATCAGCGGCGTTCGCGGCGCTCGCCGCGTTCTTCGCGCTTTTGCATCTGCACTGACGGCCCTTCCTGGTGGGCGTCGACCTTGATCGTCAGCACGCGCATGACGTCGTCGTGCAGGCGCATCAGGCGTTCCATCTCGTGCACCGCCGGCGCCGGCGCGTCGGTCCTGAGAAAGGCATAGTGGCCCTTGCGGTTCTTGTTGATCTTGTAGGCCATCGTCTTGACGCCCCAGTACTCGCTGTCGACGACCTTGCCGCCGTTGTCCGCGAGGACGGTGCCGAAATGTTCGACGAGGCTTTCGGCCTGCGCGCCCGACAGGTCCTGGCGCGCGATGAATACATGCTCGTAGAGCGGCATGCGATCTCCACTTCTATCAAGGCGCATTTCAAAGGCGGGCCAGGAGCCCTTTCGCGGCCCGTCCACGAGAGACTGCGCGGTTCACAACGATTGCGAAAGGATTGGCGCGTATACGACGGATCGGCCGCTGGAGCAAGGGCCGGCTGCGCGACCCGAACTCGACGGGAATTCGCCCCCGTGCCGCCGCCGTGCCGCCCCATTGCCGGCGGCTTTGGATGCGAGGCTTTGCATGCATCCGTACCGGAAAGGAGCCGCCATGATGACCGCATTGCCCGATCTGGCCGATGAATTCGAGGCCCTGGAACGCCGCGCCGAATTGCGCGAGCCGGTGGAAACCGCGACCGGACGGGGCGGGTTCTGGAAAACCGGCCTGATCCTGTGCGCCGGTCTGGGGCTGCTGCTGTCGGCGGCGGGCATCTGGGCGTTTCCATCGGCCGACAATGCCGAGCGGCTGATCAGGCTGGGCGCGTCGCTGGGCCTGTTCGGGGCCGGGGCGGCCGTGCTGAGCGTGCTTGGCGCCGGCGGCGAACGGGCGCGGGCGGAAATCGATCCCGAGCGGCGCGAGATCCGTACCTATGAGACCGATTCGCGCGGATGCGTGTTCCTGACGGGGCGCTACGGGTTCAGCCAGATGTCGGATATCAGCCTGCGCGACGGCACCTTTCAGGCCCGCGACGGCGAGGGGCGGGTCGTGGTGTCGGTCCCGGTCAGGGGGCGCGCCCGCGTGCAGGCGATCCACCGGGCGCTGTCGCTGGTCTGAACGCGCCCGGCGAACGGATCGCCAGCTGACCCCGCCGCGCGCTCATCCCCCTGGTGGCCGGGTGTGCCGCGGGCGGGTCTGTTCTTTTCTCAACAGGGCATGTTGAGCGGTGCCGGATTGATTCGGTGCCGCTAGCCTCTAGCCTCGCCCATGTCGTTCCGAACGCCCCCAACAGGAGATTGCGCGATGAAGACCATTCTGACGGCCGCGGCGCTGGCCCTGGCAGCCGGCGGCGCCCTTGCCGCCCCAGAGAAATACAACCTCGATCCGGCCCACAGTCAGGTCGTGTTCACTTACGATCATCTCGGCTATTCGACCACCTACAGCATGTTCGGCGGCTTCGAGGGCGAGATCATGTTCGACAGCGACGATCCGGCGAATTCGTCGGTCGAGGTGGCGATGCCGGTGAGGTCGATGTTCACCGGCTGGCAGGAGCGTTTCGAACATTTCATGTCGGAGGATTTCTTCGGCGCCGCCGAGGGCGACACGATCACCTTTTCCTCGACCGGGATCGAGGTGACCGGCGACACCACCGCCCTGATCACAGGCGATCTGACGATGAACGGCGTGACGCAGCCCGTGGTGCTGGATGCGCGGCTGAACAAGTCCGGCGATCATCCGATGGCCGGCAAGCCCTGGGCGGGTTTCGACGCCACCGCGACGCTGAAGCGCTCGGATTTCGGCCTCGACAAGTTCGCCCCGGCGGTTGGCGACGAGGTTCAGGTGATGATCTCGATCGAGGCCGGCAAGGCCGAGTGACCGGAAACCGCGACGGGTAAAGAGGCGGCGGCCGGGCCGGTTCCGGCCGCCGCTTTCCGTTGGACGGGGCGAACCGGGCGTTTCCGCCGCCGCCGCAGGGATCAGCGCCGCTCGGCCGTCAGCTCAAACGCGATGTCAACGGCAAAGCCGAGCGTGCCCTCGTCGGTGGTGCCCGCCCCGATGGCGAAATCGCGCCGGTCGACGGTCAGATGCCCCTCGGCCGTGGCTATGCCGTTTTCCAGCGTCAGCGCGAACGGCATCTCGACCGGCACGGCGTTGCCCTTGATCGTCAGCGTGCCGCGGGCGACATGGCCGTTGGGCGTCGCCTCGCTGACTACGATCTCGGCCGCGAAGGTGGCTCTGGGATGGGCGCCGGCGTCGAGATATTCCGTGCCCATAGCCTGATCGGTGACCGACCCCAGCGTCAGCGACGGGATCGAGACGACGACCGTGACCTCGCCGTGGCGGCCATCGGCATCGGGGGTTTCCGAATAGGCGATGTCGGCCGTCCAGTCGGCGAATTGCCCCTCTACCGTCGAGCCCATCTGCGAGATGGCGATCGAAAGCGTGCCGCGGGTGACCTGCCAGTCGCTTTGCACCTGTGCCAGCGCGGCCCGCGGCGCCTGGCCCTTCGGCGCGAACCAGCCCAGCGCACCGGCGCCGCCCAGGGTGAGCGTCCAGACGGCGAGCGCCGCCAGCAGCGGCAGCGCGTGCCCCGGCTGGGCGGCGGTCGGTTCGCCGCCGCCGTGGCCCGGCAGCATCCGGCGCAGCGTGGCGTCGCGGTCGATGAGGTGGTGCTTCAATGCGCCGAGGATGTGCAGCGTCAGCGCGCCGATCAGCACCCATTGCAGCACATAGTGCAGCGTGGCGGCCGTGTGGGCGACGGTTTCGTCCCTGGGAACGAAGGGCAGCGACTGCCCGAAGGGCCACCAGATCGGGGCAAAGCCGGTGGTGGCGGCGTGATGCACCCAGCCCGACAGCGGCACCGCGACGAGCGAGCCGTAGAGCAGCCAGTGCACGCAGACCGCGAGCATGGCCTCGGCCGGGCGGTCGCCGTTGATCAGCCCGGGCCGGGGCTGGGCGAGGGCCCAGAGGATGCGCGCCAGCGCGACGAAGAAGATGGCGACGCCGATCGTCTTGTGAAGCGAAAAGAGCAGCGCGGCGCGCGCCGCCGTGGCCTCGGTCGCGGCGATGTCGGGGTTGCGCAGGTCCTGGGCAAGGTCGCTGGCTATGAGGCCCAGCGGTATCGCGGCAAGGATCAGCAGCGCCATGAGCCAGTGAAAGCCCTTGGTGACGGCGCCGTAGCGCTTGGCGGTGTTTCTCAGGGTCATGCGCGGTGCTCCGGTTCGATGCCGTGTCAGGCTATGCACCACGGCGGCGTAGACAATCGCAATCGGTGCACAGCCGGCGTGCGCTGGTGCGGCGGGCGTTGCCATGCCGGTGCCGGCACGGTATCGGGGGGAAACGCCACGGAAAGGGACTGTCGAGAGAGATGAGCCGAGCATTCGTGTTTCCGGGCCAGGGGGCGCAGACGGTGGGTATGGGCCGCGATCTGGCCCTCGCCTATCCTGCGGCACGGGCCGTTTTCGACGAGGTCGACGAGGCGCTGGGCGAAAAGCTCAGCACGCTGATCTGGGAGGGCGCGCAGGACGATCTGACGCTGACCGAGAACGCGCAGCCGGCGCTGATGGCGACCTCGCTGGCGGCGATGCGGGCGCTGGAGGCCGAGGGCGCGGGTATCGGGGCCGCCGCGATGGTGGCGGGGCATTCGCTGGGCGAGTATTCCGCGCTCGCCGCCGCGGGCGCGCTGAGCGTGGCCGACACGGCGCGGCTGTTGCGCATTCGCGGGCGCGCCATGCAAGAGGCCGTGCCGGTGGGCGAGGGCGCGATGGCGGCGCTGCTGGGGCTCGATCTGGCGGCGGCGCGGGCGGTTGCCGAAGAGGCGGCGGGCGGCGATGTGCTGCAGGCGGCCAACGACAACGATCCCGGCCAGGTCGTGGTGTCCGGCACCCGCGCGGCGGTGGAACGGGCGGTGGAAGTGGCCAAGGCGCACGGCGCCAAACGCGCGATGCTGCTGCCGGTCAGCGCCCCCTTTCACTGTGCGCTGATGGAGCCCGCGGCGCGGGCGATGGAGGCGGCGCTGGCGGATGTTTCGATCGCGGCGCCGGGCGTGCCGCTGGTGGCCAATGTGCGCGCCGAGGCGGTGAGCGATCCCGACACCATCCGCGCGCTACTGGTCGAGCAGGTCACCGGCGCGGTGCGCTGGCGGGAATCGGTCGAATACATGGCCGCCAGGGGCGTCACCGAGATCTGGGAGATCGGCGCCGGCAAGGCGCTGAGCGGCATGGTGCGGCGCATCGACCGCGACATTGCGACCCGCGCGGTGGGCACGCCGGAGGATGTGGCGGCGGCGGCTGAAAGCCTGCAGGGCTGAGCAACGGGAGACAGGGGACATGTTCGATCTGACGGGAAAATGCGCGCTGATCACCGGCGCGTCGGGCGGCATCGGCGGCGCGGTGGCGCGGGCGCTCCACGATGCCGGGGCGGCTGTGGGGCTGAGCGGTACGCGGCTGGAGCCGCTGCAGGCGCTGGCCGCGGAACTGGGCGCGCGGGCGCATGTGCTGCCGTGCGATCTGGGCGACGGCGCGGCGGTCGATGCGCTGCCGAAACAGGCCGCCGAGGCGATGGGCGGGCTGGATATCCTCGTGAATAACGCCGGCATCACCCGCGACCAGATATTCATGCGCATGTCGGATGCGGACTGGCAGTCGGTGATCGACGTCAACCTGACCGCCGCGATGCGGCTCTGCCGGGCGGCGGTGCGGCCGATGATGAAGGCGCGCTGGGGGCGGATCGTCAATATCGGCTCGGTCGTGGGCGCGACCGGCAACGCGGGCCAGGCCAACTATGCCGCCGCCAAGGCCGGCATGGTCGGCATGACCAAGGCCATTGCCCAGGAGGTCGCGAGCCGGGGCATCACCGCCAACACCGTGGCGCCGGGGTTCATCGCCACCGCGATGACCGACAAGCTGAGCGACGACCAGAAGCAGGCGATCAACGCCCAGATCCCCGCCGGCCGGATGGGCACGCCCGAGGAGATCGCCGCGGCGGTGCTCTATCTGTCGAGCCCCGAGGCCGGATATGTGACCGGCGCGACGCTGCATGTGAACGGTGGCATGGCAATGATCTGAGCCCCGCCGGCGGACCATTTCCGGTGCCGTCCCCGGGGCAGGGAAATGATTTGCCAATCCCGCGCCATATGC
>CAZNMK010000188.1:0-1956 GCA_964574045.1 uncultured Roseovarius sp.
GTGCGTCCAGTTCCTGGTTGCGGGCGATCTCGGCCTCCCAGCGTTCGCCGTTGTCCAAGAGCTTCTGCTTGTCGTAGAAAAGCTCCTCGCGGGTTTCGGTGGCGAACTCGAAATTCGGGCCCTCGACGATGGCATCCACCGGGCATGCCTCCTGGCAGAAGCCGCAATAGATGCACTTGGTCATGTCGATGTCATAGCGCGTGGTGCGGCGCGAGCCATCATCGCGCGGCTCGGCGTCGATGGTGATCGCCTGGGCCGGGCAGATCGCCTCGCACAGCTTGCAGGCGATGCAGCGTTCCTCGCCGTTGGGATAGCGGCGGAGCGCGTGCTCGCCCCTGAAACGGGGGGAAAGCGGCCCCTTTTCATGCGGATAGTTCACCGTCGCCTTGGGCGCGAAGAAGTACTTGAACCCGACCTTGAAGCCGAGAATCCAATCGCCCAGCAGGAAATACCACCCCGCGCGCCGATAGTCGATCTGGGTCATATCACTCGGCCCTCTTTTCTGCGATGGTCAAGACGCGGTCGATCCGCGCTCTGAAATCGGTTCCCCTCGGATCATCTTTCATCGCCGGCGCCCATTCGTCTTCGAAGTAGCCATGTGCATGCTTGTCGAACCATTTGTCTCTTATCTCTGACCACCTGACGCCGTCAGTTGACACGGGCTCTCCCGGCAGAGCACGCATTGCGATCTCGCGCTCGAGAAGAAATCCTGCACTGTCGACGAAACACTCACTTTGCCCGGCATCCAGACACGCCTCTGCGCGATACAGATGCGAAACGGCCGTGAAGTACCTGGCGTGTGGAGTCCCGCCGTAGAATGGGTCCACCATCGCTATCGTTTCGTCCAAAATCGCGATACCGGCGTCTGGACCGACCTGGATAGCAGCCTTCGCAGCGGCATATTGCATACCTATAAAGAACCACGGCCCTGTGTTTCCAGCAATCTCGTCGCTGGGAGGGTACGCATCTTTGCTCACGTTGTGGATACATACCCAGTCGTCCGCGCACTTCTTCGACGCAGCTTCATATTCTGAAAGAGTTGCAATGCCTTGTGCCTGCACGAAGGATGCAGCCAATCCTGGAGCAAGGGCGAGAGCGCAAGTCAGAAGCGTCCGCGACATCAGATCGCCCCCCCCACCTCTTGAAGTCCGGCGTCCCCGGCGTTTTCATGCCCGGCCCGCTCGGTTTCGCGGTCGCTTTGCAGCGCGAATACTGGCAGGTGGGACTCCTCGGTCTTTTCCACCTCGTACCGATCATGGATGACGCCGGCCCCTGCGCGGTCCGAAGAATCCATCGTCTCGATCTCGCCGAAGCCCGGCTTGCGCATGAGCGTCTCGGCAAGGCCGACTTGCTGAACGAAGTCGAACCGCCTGGCGTCGATGCCGTGGCGTTCGAGCGTGCGCTCGTACATCTGGCGATACCCGGTCCGGATGCCAAACGCCCGACGGCCAGGCATGAGCGTCCGACCCGCCGGTTCGAACCGGGTCGAAAGCTCCACAAGCCTGTCGAAAAGGACGTGATCGACACCCATGACCCTGATCAGCCCCCCATCGCCCAGCGCGCCCAGAAGGGGCCCAGAACCTCGAATTTCGCCAGAAACGCCACGATCACCACCCAGCCCAGGCTGAGCGGCAAGAACACCTTCCACCCGATGCGCATCAGCTGGTCGTAGCGGTAGCGCGGCGTGATCGCCTTGACCATCGCGAAGAGGAAGAAGAAGAACGCCATCTTGCCGATCATCCACAGCACGCCGTCGGGCAGCCCGGGAATGGGGCTCAGCCAGCCACCGAAGAACAAGAGCGACGTCAGCGCGCACATCAGGAAGATGGCGATGTATTCGCCCGCCATGAAGAGCAGGAAGGGCGTCGCGGAATATTCCACCTGATAGCCCGCCACCAGTTCCGATTCGGCCTCGGGCAGATCGAACGGCGGGCGGTTGGTCTCGGCCAGCGCCGA
>CAZNMK010000188.1:2056-5940 GCA_964574045.1 uncultured Roseovarius sp.
CCGATTCGGCCTCGGGCAGATCGAACGGCGGGCGGTTGGTCTCGGCCAGCGCCGATATGAAAAAGAGGAACACCATCGGGAAATGCGGCAGCCAGTACCAGCCGAAGAAGCCGTAGCCGGTATCCTGCGCCGCGACGATGGCGGAAAAGTTCAGGCTGCCGGTCGAGATGACAACGCCGATGATGATCAGCCCGATCGACACCTCGTAGGAGATCATCTGCGCGGCCGATCTGAGCGAGCCGAGGAACGGGTATTTCGAGTTCGACGCCCAGCCCCCCATGATCACGCCGTAGACCTCGAGCGAGGAGACCGCGAAGACGAAGAGAATGGCGACGTTGATGTCCGAGAGCACCCAGCCCTCGTTGAGCGGAATGACCGCCCAGGCCAGAATCGCCAGAACGAAGCTGGTCATCGGCGCCAAGAGGAACACCGCGCGGTCGGCGCCGGCGGGCACGACCACCTCTTTCACCACGTATTTCAGCGCGTCGGCCACCGATTGCAGGATGCCGTAGGTGCCGACCACGTTGGGCCCCCGCCGCATCTGCACCGCCGCCCAGATCTTGCGGTCGCCGTAGACCAGAAAGAGCAGCGAGATCATCACGAAGCCGACAATGGCCAGACACTGGGCAAAGATGATCACCGCGATCCCGAACGGGGTTGCAAAGAAGTCAGCCATCAGGTCCTCACACCATCGGTATTCCGTTTTCGGCGCAGTCGGCGGCCACCACCTCGGCGTCGATCTTTCTCAGCCCCTCGGGCAGCGCCGGCGAGACGGTATAAACCGCATCCCCGCGCCAAATGCCACCCTCTTCGGCTACATTCGTGCGCAGATGCCGCGCGAAACCGAAACCCCGGATCAGGGCATATTGCGCCGCCGCGCATTCGGCATAGCGTTCGACGTCGCCGGCATCGCGGGCTCCGGCCATCTCGACGTGAAAGCGCACCAGGTCGCCATCGAGCAGCCGGGTCTCGACGCCGCGGTAATCGGGGGCGAAACGGGTCACGTCGCGCCCCTCGGACGCGGCGCAGCCCGACACCGCCCCGGCAAGGCAGATCGCGGCCGGCGATATGAGCGCGCCGCGCCGCATCATTCGGCGGCGAGTTTTTGTTCGCGCCGCGCGCGGGCGTTGGCGGAAAGTTCCGCCATCAGCTCGCTGGCGCGCGCGATCGGGTTGGTCAGGTAGAAATCCGAAACCGCGGCCTGCAGCTGCCCCGCCCCCAACTCGACCTCGGCGACCGGGGTCCAGCCGTTTTCCGGCACGGTATCGACCTCGGCCAGATGCGGCACCGCCTCGACCAGCGCCTGTCTGAGCTGCGCCAGGCTGTCCCAGGGCAGCGGCGTGCCCATCTCGCCCGACAGCGCCCGCAGGATGGCCCAGTTCTCCTTGGCCTCGCCCGGCGGGTGGGCAGCGCGCAGCGCCAGCTGCGGCCGGCCCTCGGTATTGACGAAAAGCCCATGTTCCTCGGTCCAGGCGGCGGCCGGCAGGATCACGTCGGCGCGGTGCGCGCCGCGGTCGCCGTGACTGCCCTGGTAGATGACGAAGGGACCGCCGTCATCGCCCCGCGCGATCTCGATCTCGTCGGCACCGAGGCTATAGACGACATCCGCACCGTCGAGCGCGGCGGCGATGCCGCCCTCGCAGGTGGCGCCCGCATCCATCGCGCCGACACGGGCGGCGGCGGTGTGCAGCACCAGCATCTTGCCGCCGACCTTGTCGGTTAGGCGCATGGCGAGGCTCAGCACCGCCGGGGCGTTGTCGCCCGTCAGCGCGCCTTGGCCTACGATGACGATGCTGTTCTCGGCCGGTCGGGCATCCTCCAGCATCCGCAGCAGGAACTTGTTGCGCGCCCCCAGTTCGGTCGCGCCAAAGGTCAGCTCGGCCGGCTGGCCGGCATGCACCACCTCGGCGCCCCCGAGCCACGCCTTGCGGATGCGCGCGCCCAGCACCGGCGCCTCGGCCCCCGGATCGGTGCCGATAAGGTAGATCTTGTGCGCCGTGTCGATATCCTCGATGCGGGCGTTGCCGACATAGGCCGAACGGTTGCCGGCCGGCAGGTGGGCGCCGTCGGTGCGGCACTCGACGCGCCCGCCCGCGCCCTCGACCAGTCGCTTGAGCGAAAACGCCGCCTCGACCGGGGCGAGATCGCCGACCAGACCGGCAAGAGATTTCGCGCCCTTGATCGCGCCCGCCGCCGCCGCCAGCGCCTCGGGCCAGGTGGCGGGCCTGAGCTTGCCGTTCTCGCGCAGGTAGGGACGGTCCAGCCGCTGGCGGCGCAGCCCGTCCCAGACAAAGCGGGTCTTGTCGGAAATCCATTCCTCGTTCACGCCGTCATGGTTGCGCGGCAGGATGCGCATCACTTCGCGGCCCTTGGTATCGACCCGGATCGACGACCCCAGCGCATCCATCGCGTCGATGGTCTCGGTCTTGGTCAGTTCCCACGGCCGGGCGGTAAAGGAATAGGGCCTGGAGACCAGCGCGCCCACCGGACACAGGTCGATGACGTTGCCCTGCAGGTTCGACGACAGGCTGGCGCGCAGCGCCGCCGATACCTCGGTTTCGGGATCGCCGCCCTCGACCGCCAGCATCTCGTTGCCGTAGGTAGTCACGCGCGTGTCCTCGCCCCGGCCGAGCGTGCCCATCTCGGTGCAGCCGGCAACCTCGGTGGTGAAGCGCACGCAGCGGGTGCAGTAGATGCAGCGCGTCATGTGGGTTTCCACCAGCGGCCCGATCGACAGGTCGGGCAGCGCGCGCTTGGGCTCGCGGTAGCGCGAGAAGTCGACGCCATAGGCGACGGCCTGGTCCTGCAGGTCGCATTCGCCGCCCTGATCGCAGATCGGACAGTCGAGCGGGTGGTTGATGAGCAGGAACTCCATCACCCCCTCGCGGGCCTTCTTGACCATCGGCGAATTGGTGCGCACCTGCGGCGGCTGGCCCTCGGGGCCCGGGCGCAGGTCGCGCACCTGCATCGCGCACGACGCCGCGGGCTTGGGCGGCCCGCCGACGATCTCGACCAGGCACATCCGGCAGTTGCCGGCGATCGACAGCCGTTCGTGATAGCAAAAACGCGGGATCTCGATCCCCGCCTGTTCGCAGGCCTGGATGAGCGTCATCGCCCCATCGGCCTCGATCTCGTTGCCGTCGATGATGATTTTGCGCAGGTCAGACATCGGTTCTCACTTTGCTCTCAGTAAACGGCCAATCCGGCTGCCCTGGGCGGTTTCCGCCCGGCCCAGCTTGCACAGGCTGGCCGGATCCAGGGTGCTCGCGCCCCTGGCCTCGAAATAGGCGTTGCGGCGCTCGCGCATTCTCGCCTCTTCGGCGTCGTCGTTGATATAGGCGTCGATCTCGTCCCGGCTGTAGCCGCGTGCCTCTGCCATCTCCTTGAGATCGTTGACATAGCTCTGCGCGCGAAAGAACCGCGCGCCGATGCCGCTACATTCGCGCCGGATCTTGTCGGCCACCGCCAGGTCGAGCAGGCCGGCATTGATGTCGGCCTCCGCGCGCAGCCCGCTTTCGGCGCTGGCGCCGGCGGCGCCGCCGGCGATGGCCAGCCCCAGGATCAGGGCGGCGGTGCGGTGCATGGGGCGGGTCATGGGACGTTTCATCGGCGTTCTCCTTTCACGGCGCACGGGGCGCGCGCCGCGATGGCCGCCCCCCGCGCGACCGAACAGGGGCAAGACACGCGCGCTATGCAATAACATGCGCGGCCCGCCGCCGATATGACCATCGCGATCACCACAGAACGCATTTCCCGGACACGACGACCCCCCTGCCGCCGCCGGTCAGCGCCGCGTCGGGCGCGTCGGGCCCGACCGACCAGGCGATTTCGGAGGTGCCGAAATTCTGCAGGCAGTATTCCTTGGCGCCGTGGCGGCCATCGCC
>CAZNMK010000189.1:0-5928 GCA_964574045.1 uncultured Roseovarius sp.
GGCGTGCCTGCGGCACGACGCGGGCGCGTTCCGCGCCCACCCGGGCGGCCGCGTGTCCGTTGTCGAACCGTTTCCAATTGAACGCGACATACCCTAGCGGCCCAGCGTCTTCATCGCCGCTTCGATCCCGGCCAAGGTCATCGGCATCATCCGGTCGTCGAAGATTTCCCGGATCATCTGGATCGACTGGGTATGCGGCCAGTACTTCCGCGGCACCGGGTTGATCCAGACGTGGTCGGGCCATTGCTGGCGCGCCCGCCGCAGCCAGACCTCGCCGGCCTCGGCGTTCCAGTGTTCGTTGGCGCCGCCGGGAAAGGCGATCTCGTAAGGGCTCATCGACGCATCGCCGACGAAGATGCACTTGTAGGCGGGCCCATAGGTATTGAGCACCTCCTCGGTCGGCGTCACCTCGTTCCAGCGCCGGCGGTTGTCGCGCCAGACGCCCTCGTAGAGGCAGTTGTGGAAATAGTAGTATTCCAGGTGCTTGAACTCGCTCCGCGCGGCCGAGAAAAGCTCCTCCACCACCTTGACATGCGGGTCCATGGAGCCACCGGCGTCGAGAAAGAGCAGCACCTTGACCGCGTTGTGCCGTTCGGGCCGCATCCTGAGGTCGAGATAGCCGTGCTCGGCGGTGGCTCGGATGGTGCCGCCGAGATCGAGCTCGTCCGCCGCGCCCTCGCGCGCCCAGCTGCGCAGCCGCTTGAGCGCCACCTTGATGTTGCGCGTGCCCAGTTCCACGGTGTCGTCGAAATTGCGGAACTCGCGGCGGTCCCAGACCTTGACCGCGCGGCGGTGGCGGCTCTTGTCCTGGCCGATGCGGATGCCCTCGGGGTTGTAGCCGTAGGCGCCGAAGGGCGAGGTGCCGGCGGTGCCGATCCATTTGCTGCCGCCCTGGTGGCGGCCCTTCTGGTCACGCAGACGCTCCTTGAGTGCCTCGATGAGCTTGTCGAAACCGCCGAGCGCGTCGATCTCGGCCTTTTCCTCTTCGCTCAGGTGCTTTTCCGCGAGCTTGTCGAGCCAGTCGCGCGGCAGGTCGATGGCCGCGAGCACCTCGTCCGCGCCGATCCTTTCCAGCCCTTCGAAGCTTTGCGCGAAGGCGCGGTCGAAGCGGTCGATGAGACGCTCGTCCTTTACCATCGCGGTCCGCGCGAGATAGTAGAAGCCTTCGACATCGTAGATCACCAGATCGGCTGCGACCGCCTGCAGGAATGTCAGGTATTCGCGCAGCGATACCGGCACGCCGGCCGACCGCAGGTTGTCGAAAAAGGGCAGGAACATCGCCGCGCCTCAGCCGGTCAGGCGATGGATCAGGATGGTCACGAAGACCGCGGCAAGCGCGAAAAGCACGCCATAGACGAAACCGTATTGCGCCATGTCGGCCAGGTTGCCCTTGCGCCGGCGGGCCACCATCGCCCCGGTCGCGGCGCCCACGATACCCCCCAGCAAGACGATCATGGCCTACCCGTTCGTTGCCCCCAGCGGGCTGAGCGCGGCGATTTCGCGCAGCTTGGCGCGTACCGCCCAGTCCGCACCGAAGCCGTAGCGTGCCCAGCCGATGCTGTCCAGCCGCACCGTCCGCGCCGCTTCGCTCTGCCCGGTCAGCATCAGCGCCTCGGCCTTGAGCATCATCAGCGTCGCCAGCAGGGCGGCGTTCTGGTGCCGCTCGGCGGAGGCGATATGGGGCTCGATCAGTTCCAGCGCCAGCGTGCCCCGTCCCTGGTTGACCGCATAGGCCGCCAGCTGGGCCGAGGTATAGGCGCGGTGCAGCGACGCCTCGGGCGCCCGGGCATAGATACGGTCGGCGGCCAGGAAATGGCCGAATGCCGCCTCGGGCTCGGACATCTGCAGCAGCCGCCCCAGCGCGAAATGGCTGAAGGCCAGGCGGTGATCGCGCCAGCCCTGGGCCTCGGCGATGGCCAGCGCCTGGCGCGCCGAATTGCGCCTCAGCGACGCGCCCGCGCCGGGGCCGAGCGCCGCCTGGATCGCGCGCACCCAGGCCCGCGGCGTCGGCGAGACGCCGCGCGCCGGCACAGCGTCGCCGGCGGGGTTGAGGCGCGACAGGATCGCCGGCAGGCGCGCCGCGACCTCGTCGCGGGTCATGCCCGAGCGCAGTTCGGGCGCGTAGTAGGCGCGCAGCACCAGCATGTCGAAGCCCGTGAGGACGGTGTGCACGTTGTCGTCGTTGAAGACGCTGTCGGGCAGGCGGTAGAGATCGTTGAGCGGCCCGATCGCCTGGGCCAGTTCCTCGTGCAGGCAGTCGCGCACCTCCTGCGGGGCGCTGTCGCCGGGCACGAAGATGGCGATGCGCCGGCGCTCGGTCAGCTCGCTCCAGCTGGTTTCGCGGGAATGGCGCAGGCGGCCGTATTCGCGCAGGCTCGAGACGTTGGGCACGACGAAACAGGCGGCCTTGGGCAGATAGCGGCGGATCTCGTCGCGCGAGACCGCCTCGATGGTGATGCTGGCGGGGCCGCTTTCGCGCCCGGCGCGGCCGATGTCGATGCCGGCCTCGCGCCGCAGCCGTGCGATCAGCCGGGTCAGGTCGGGCACCAGGGTGGGCGGGGCATTGCCGGTCACGCGCACCGAGATCGGCCCCTCGAAGCGCGACAGACGGCTCAGCGCCCGGCCCGATTCGAGCTCAAAGGCGAGATCGAGGAAATCGCGGGCGATGTCGCGGTTGGCGCGCGCCGGCGGTTCTGGGCGGCCCTCGGCGAACGCCTTCATCGGCGGCAGCGCGGTGGCCTCGGGCATGGCCGCACGGGTGGGCAGGTCGGTCTGCGGCGACGTGGCGCAGCCGGCGAGCCAGATCAGCAGCGAAAGCGAAATCACAAGACCGCGGCGCATGCGCACTCCTTCTTGCCGGTTGCGTCGCCCCGGTCGGCGGGCCGGGCGGCGGGGACGGTGCCAGCTTAGCCGGGCGATGCCGCCGGCGATAGGGAGGAACGGCGGCAAAATCGCGGCCGTTGCGATTCGGCCCCCGCCCGCGGCAATTGTACGCCGCGGCGAAACAGTCGCCGCGGTCCAGGCCGATCGTTTCGCGGGTGGGGCAGGGCGCCCTGGCTAGCGCTGGCCGCGCGCCATGAAGGCCAGCCGTTCGAACAGGTGCACGTCCTGCTCGTTCTTCAACAGCGCGCCGTGCAGTTTCGGCAGCGCCCCGGCCCCGTCGCGGCGCAGGTCCTCGGGGCTCAGATCCTCGGCCAGGATGAGCTTGAGCCAGTCCAGCACCTCCGATGTCGACGGCTTCTTCTTGAGCCCGGCCTGGTCGCGGACCTCGTAGAACCGCGTCAGCGCGGCGGTCAGCAGCGCCTCCTTGATGCCGGGGTGATGGACCTCGACGATTCGCCTCATCGTCTCGGGATCGGGAAAGCGGATATAGTGGAAGAAGCAGCGCCGCAGGAACGCGTCGGGCAGCTCCTTTTCGTTGTTCGAGGTGATGATCACCACCGGCCGGTGGCGGGCGCGGACGGTCTCGCCGGTCTCGTAGACGTAGAATTCCATCCGGTCGAGTTCCTGCAGCAGGTCGTTGGGAAACTCGATGTCGGCCTTGTCGATCTCGTCGATCAGCAGCACCACGCGGGCATCGGCCTCGAATGCCTTCCACAGCTTGCCCTTGCGGATGTAGTTGCGCACGTCGTGCACGCGCTCGTCGCCGAGCTGGCTGTCGCGCAGGCGGCTGACGGCGTCGTACTCATAAAGACCCTGTGCCGCCTTGGTGGTGGATTTGATGTTCCATTCGAGGAATTCCATGCCCAGCGCGCCGGCCACCTGGCGGGCCAGTTCGGTCTTGCCGGTGCCGGGTTCGCCCTTGACCAGCAGCGGGCGTTCCAGCGTCACCGCGGCATTGACCGCGACGGTCAGGTCCTCGGTTGCGACATAGGCGTCGGTCCCACGAAATTTCATTTGAAATCAATCCCTTTCAAGACGATCAGGTTCCGCTACGGGGGGCACAGTAGCGTCTGGCGCAAAACACATCAATGCGTTGTTATTGGGTAGTGACAATCCCCGATGGGGCGTGTAAGCCCACGCCGACAACCTCAGGAGACATTCATGCCTGACACTGGTCTTGACGAGGGAGCGACCATGAAAGCAGAGGTCTTTCTGCCCGACGACTACCAGCCCGCCGACGACGAACCCTTCATGAACGAGCGCCAGCTCGAATATTTCCGCCGCAAGCTGATCGCCTGGAGAAACGATCTGCTCGAGGACAGCCGCGACACCATCGTCGGGCTTCAGGACAGCACCCGCGCCATTCCCGACGTCGCCGACCGCGCCAGCGAGGAAACCGACCGCGCGCTCGAGCTGCGCACCCGCGACCGCCAGCGCAAGCTGATCGCCAAGATCGACGCCGCGCTGCGCCGCATCGAAGAGGGCGAATACGGCTATTGCGAGGTGACGGGCGAGCCGATCAGCCTCAAGCGGCTCGATGCCCGCCCCATTGCCACCATGAGCCTCGAGGCGCAGGAACGTCACGAGCGGCGCGAAAAGGTGCACCGCGACGACTGACCGCTGCGACGCGACAGGCAAAGTGATATAGAAAGCGCCGGGGCGTAGGTCTCGGCGCTTTTCGTCGGGAGAGGGAGGGCATGGCACTCAACGGGATGAGCATCGCCGTTGTGGGTGGCGGCATCGGCGGTCTGGCGGCGGCGCGGGCGCTCAGGCTGCACGGTGCCGAGGTCACGGTGCTGGAACAGGCCGAGGCGATCCGCGAGGTCGGCGCCGGCCTGCAGGTCAGCCCCAACGGGTTTCGCGTGCTGCAGGCGCTGGGGCTGGCGGACGCCTTGCGCGCGTCATCGGTCCGGGCCCGGACGGTGCGGTTGTGCGATGCCGGTGGCGCCGGCCTGCTGCGGCTCGACCTGGGGCGGCTGAAAAGCCCGGACTATCATTTCGTTCACCGTGCCGACCTGATCGACCTGCTGGCCGAGGCGGCGCGCGCCGAAGGGGTCAACATCCGCCTGCTGCAGCGGGTCGAGGGTGTCGTCCCGGGGCCGCGGCCGGAAATCGCCCTGGCGAACGGGGCGCGGATGCATGCCGATCTGGTGGTGGGCGCGGACGGGCTGCATTCGGTCGTGCGCCGGGCGCTGAACGGCACCGCCGCGCCGTTCTTTACCCGCCAGGTGGCCTGGCGCGCGGTGGTGCCCAACAGCGCCGGTCGCGGGCCCGAGGCGCGGGTGCATATGGGGCCTCACCGGCACGTGGTCAGCTATCCGCTGCGCGACGGCGCCATGCTCAACCTCGTCGCGGTCGAGGAACGCATGGCCTGGGCCGAGGAAAGCTGGAGCCAGCAGGACGACCCCGAGAACCTGCGTGCCGCCTTTGCCGGGTTCTGTCCCGAGGTGCAGGCGATGCTGGCCGAGGTCGACACCGTGCATCTGTGGGGGCTCTTCCGGCACAAGGTGGCGTCGCGGTGGCACGGGTCTGGGGTCGCGATCCTGGGCGACGCGGCGCATCCGACGCTGCCCTTCATGGCCCAGGGGGCGAGCCTGGCGCTGGAAGATGCCTGGGTGCTGGCCGACGCGCTGTCGGCGTCGGGGCCGCTGGCGGTGCGGCTGGCCGCCTATCAGCGCCGGCGCGAAGGTCGCGCGCAGCGCGTGGTCGAGGCCGCCACCGCCAATGCCCGCAAGTATCACCTTGCCTTTCCGCCGGCCCGCTGGGCGGCGCATGCGGCGCTGAGGCTGGGCGGCGCCGTGGCGCCGGGGCGGATGGTGCGGCAGTTCGGCTGGCTCTACGACCACGATGTCGTTGCGGGAGATTGATGCCCCGAGATCGAAGGCCTGGGTGCGCCTTGCCAGATCGGAATCGCCCGCCCGTCGCGCCAGCGACGGGCACGCGGCCGCCCGCCGTCGAACCGATTCCGATTGAGCGCGACAAGCCTTTAGGGATCGTCCAGTCAGTCTGCAACGCTCCGGCGAACAGACCGAGGGCAGCCCGCGA
>CAZNMK010000190.1:0-5902 GCA_964574045.1 uncultured Roseovarius sp.
TCAACCGGGTGACCTATGACATCACCTCGAAACCGCCGGGCACCATCGAATGGGAATGACATGGTCGTGACGGGCGCCATCCCTGCCGTGGCGGGCGCGGCCCGGCCATGAGCTATCTGGTCCGACAATACGGCGAGACCGATTTCGTCACCGGCCTGCGCTGCATCGCCGCCAGCATGGTCATCGTCATCCATACCGGCGCGCTGCGCGATTTCGGCACGCTGGGCGGGATCGTCACCGACAACGGCAAGTTCGGGGTGCAGATCTTCTTTGTCATCTCGGGCTTTACCGTCGCCCGCACCTATCGCTCGGCCGGGGCGTTCTGGCCGTTCTTCGCCCGCCGCCTGCTGCGGGTCGCGCCGCTCTACTACCTGGTCGTCACCGCGGCCTTTCTGCTGATCCTGTGGGAATTGCTGCCGCGCCCCTACTGGATGACCCTCTACGACAGCGCGCCCGACCTCTACAACTATCTCATGCACATCAGTTTTCTCAGTGCATGGGATACCCGCGTCGCCAATTCTCTGGTCGGGCTGGAATGGTCGATCCCGATCGAGGTGTTCTGGTATGCGGTGCTGCCGCTCCTGCTGCCTATTCCGCTGACACCCAGGCGCGTCGCTTTGGTGATGGTCGCGCTGCTCGTCGTCTCGGGCCTGACCCGGGCGGGCAGTCATCTGTGGCTGCCGCAGCATGGCGCGCATTTCCTGCCGCTGACCTATGGCGCCTATTTCTATCTCGGCGCGCTGGCCGAACGGGTGCGCGACCGCGTCCAGCGGCGCGGCGCCGGCTGGTGCCGGCGCGCGGCATGGGGCGCGGCGGCGCTGTTCGCCGTGGGGCTGATCACCGATACCGGTTTCAACGCCGCGATCCTGGGGCTGGCCACGGCGGGGCTGATCGCCGCCCGCCCCGGCGGCGCGGAACATCGCGGTTTCCTGTGCCGGCGTCCGATGCTGCTGCTGGGATCGGTCAGTTACAGCCTCTACCTGATGCATCCCTTCGCCGTCTACCTGGCGGCCGGTCTCTGGCCCGGCGAGGACCGCACCGCGATCCTGTTCTTCGCCGCTGTCTACGCGCTGACGGTCCTGCTGTCGCTCATCACCTACAGCCTGGTCGAATACCCCTTCAACCGGCTGGGCGTGCGGCTTTACGGGGCGCAGAGGCGCGCCGCGCCGGCGCCGGCGTCGGCAGGCACGGCACGATGAGCGCACCGCCCGCCCCCGACGCGCCCGCCGCGGACGTCCCGGTGCTGCGCGCCGCGGTCTGGATGCTGGGCGCGGTGACGTCGTTCTCGGCCATGGCGGTGGCCGGGCGGCTGGTGAGTTTCGAGCTCGATACCTTCGAGATCATGATGTACCGCAGCCTGATCGGGCTGGTGCTGCTGGCGGCGGCGGCACGGATGGCCGGCACGCTGGGCCAGGTGACGTGGCGAAACCCGCGGCTGCATCTGGGGCGAAACATCCTGCATTTCACCGCGCAGAACCTGTGGTTCTACGCCATCACGGTGATTCCCCTGGCACAGGTCTTTGCCCTGGAATTCACCTCGCCGCTCTGGGTGCTGGTGCTCTCGCCCGTGTTTCTTGGCGAGCGGCTGACGCGGATGCGCGTGCTGGCCGCGCTCGCGGGTTTCATCGGCATCCTGATCGTCACCCGGCCCAGTGCCGAGACGGTCAATGTCGGCACGCTGGCGGCGGCGGCGGCGGCGGTGGGTTTCGCCGGCACGGCGATCTTTACCAAGCGGCTGACGCGCAGCGAGACGCTGACCTGCATCCTGTTCTGGATGACGCTGCTGCAGGCGGTCTTCGGCATCCTCTGCGCCGGGGCGGATGGCGACATCGCCCTGCCCTCGGTCGCATCGGTGCCCTGGCTGGTGCTGATCGCGCTGGGCGGGCTCGGCGCGCATCTGTGCCTGACCGCGGCGCTGTCGGTCGCGCCGGCGGCGCAGATCATGCCGGGCGAGTTCCTGCGGCTGCCGCTGCTCGCGGTGGGCGCGCTGATCGAGTTCGCCGAGCCGGTCGATGTCTTCGTCCTGCTTGGCGCGGCGGTGATTTTCGGGTCCAACTACCTCAATCTCTGGGTCGAAACGCGAAAAGCCCCCCTCCGCCGGCGTTGAGTGCGGCACCACTGTGACAATTATGTAGCGAACAACGCTGTGTCGATACGCCGGCGCGTTCATGACGTGGCGTCAGACTTCTACCCGCGCGTCCCGGCGCGATAGCTTCTGCCGAAAAGCGCCTTGGAGGAGAGGACAGATGATAAAGCAGCTTTGGGCCGCGGCCGCTTTCGGCCTGGTTGCCGGCGCCGGCCATGCCGGCGAGATCCAGCGCGCCTCGGACGTGACGCCGATCCTGTTCGAGGATGGCGACAATTTCGTGGAATTCTCGGTCGCGGCGGTGAAGCCCACGCTCAGCGGCACGGTCGGCGGGGTTCTGGGTTCGGGCAACATCGCCGAGCCCTACCGGAACTATTCGCTGGGCTACAAGCGCCAGGTCAACGACCGGCTGGCCTTTGCGATCGTCGCCAACCAGCCCTACGGCGCCGACATCGCCTATCCGGTCGGCACCCCCTACCCGTTCTCGGGATCGACCGCCGAGCTCAATTCGCTCGCCTTCACCGGGCTGGTGAAATACAATCTCACCGACCGCATCAGCGCCTATGGCGGGCTGCGTCTGCAGTCGATGGACGGCACCATCGCCATCCGTACCGCCGGCCTGCCGCCGCCCATCCCGGCCGTCTATAACCTGACCGTCGACGAGGATTACCAGTTCGGCTACGTGCTGGGCGCCGCCTATGAAATCAAGGAGATGGCGCTGCGCGTGGCGCTGACCTACGAATCCGAGATCGAGCACAAGTTCCGCGACAACACCGGCACCCCTTCAAGGTCAAGGCGCCGCAGTCGGCGACGCTGCACGTCCAGTCGGGCGTGGCGCAGGGGACGCTGGTCTTCGGCTCGATCCGCTGGCAGGAATGGTCCGAATTCCAGATCAGGCCCCTCGATTTCGCCGGCGGCCTGGTGCCGCTGGCCAACGGCCCGTCCGATATCTGGAGCTACGAGATCGGCGTCGGCCGCCGTTTTACCGACAACTGGTCGGGCGCCATCACCGTGGGCTACGAGGAGGACCAGGGCGACATCGTCACCAACCTCTCGGCCAAGGACGGCTACATGAGCTACGGCCTCGCCGTCAAATACGAGACCGAGGACTGGGAAATCACCACCGGCATCCGCTATATCGACATCGGCAGCGCCCTGACCACCATCGGCGCCAACTTCGCCGGCAACCACGCGCTGGCCGCCGGGGTCAAGCTGGGTTTCCGTTTCTAGCGCGCGACGGGCTCCGTCGGAATCGACAACCGCTAATTCGCCTCCGGGGCGTCAGCCCCGGATCGCGCCCGACCCTGGCGCCGGGCGCGATCCTCGCCTCAAAGCGGCGGTTCAAGCGGACGTCAACATACTCCCGAAAACGCATCGCGCCCGATCGGGATCACCTGCCCGTCGCGCCAGCGACGGGCACGCGGCCGCCCGCCCCCAAGGCGGGCGCATCCCGCGCCCACCCGGGCGGCCGCGTGCCCGCCGTCGAACCGTTTCCAATTGAACGCGACAGGCCCCGGAAAGGCTCCTCCGCCTCTTTCGAAAATCCCGTCCGGACATCGCCCCGGCGGGGTTTTTTCGTGGCCGGCGCGCTTTGCCGTTTGACCGCCGCCGCGCCTCTGGCTACCAAACCGGCGGGAAAGGGTGCCGCGATGATCTATGAAAGCGCACGGGACTGGCTGGATGCCCCGCGCAAGCGGGTGCTGGTCTATGGCATGTCCGGGCTGGGCAAGACCCATCTTTCGAACCTGCTGCGCGGCAGCGGCTCGTGGTTCCACTATTCGATCGACTACCGCATCGGCACCCGCTACATGGGCGAATTCATCGCCGACAACGCCAAGGCGCACGCGATGAAGGTGCCGTTCCTGCGCGATCTGCTGATGACGGATTCGATCTATATCGGCTCCAACATCTCGTTTCACAACCTCTCGCCGGTCTCGACCTATCTCGGCAAGCCCGGGAACGTGGAAAAGGGCGGCATGCCCCTGGCCGAGTTCCGCCGCCGCCAGGAGCAGTTCCGCCGCGCCGAAATATCGGCGCTGCGCGACACCGGCTATTTCATCGAACGCGCCGAGGCGCTTTACGGTTATCCCAATTTCATCTGCGACACCGGCGGGTCGATCTGCGAATGGGTCGACGGCGACGACCCCGACGACCCGCTCCTGACCGAACTTGCGCGCCACTGCCTGCTGATCCTGATCGAGGGCAGCGAGGCGCATACCGCCGAGCTGATCCGCCGTTTCGACCGCGCGCCCAAGCCGATGTGCTATCAGCCCGGTTTCCTGGAGCGGGCCTGGACGGATTATCTGAAAGAAAACAACTGCGCAGAGGACAAGGTCGACCCGGACGACTTCATCCGCTGGACCTATGCCCGCGCGCTCGCCCACCGTGCCCCGCGCTATGCCGCGATGGCGAAATGGGGCGTGAGCGTCACCGCCGACGAGGTCGCCGCCGTCGCCTCGGCCCCCGATTTCGAGGCACTCATAGCCCGCGCGCTCGACCGGCGGGGCTGACCCCCGCACCGCAAGCAAAGGAAAGCCCCGGCATGCCGATCAAGATCCCGCTCAACCTGCCCGCCTTCGAGGTCCTGCACCGCGAGGGCGTGATGGTCATGCGCGAGGATCAGGCGGCGCGCCAGGACATCCGCCCGCTCAGGATCGGGCTCTTGAACCTGATGCCCAAGAAGATCCAGACCGAGACCCAGTTCGCCCGCCTGATCGGCGCGACGCCCTTGCAGATCGAGCTCGAACTCATCCGCATGAGCGAACACACGCCGCGCAACACCTCGCCCGAACACATGGAGAGCTTCTATCGCCCCTTTGCCGAGGTCGCTGCGTCGGGCGAAAAGCTGGACGGGCTGATCATCACCGGCGCGCCGATCGAGCATCTCGATTTCAATGCCGTCACCTATTGGGACGAGCTGCGCCAGGTGTTCGACTGGACGCAGACCCATGTCCATTCCACCTTCGGCGTCTGCTGGGGCGGGATGGCGATGCTGAACCATTTCCACGGCATCGAAAAGCACATGCTGCCGGCCAAGGCGTTCGGCTGTTTCCGGCACCGCAACATGGCGCCGGCCTCGCCCTACCTGCGCGGCTTTTCCGACGATTGCGTCATTCCGGTCAGCCGCTGGACCGAGATGCGCAAGCCCGAGATCGACGCCGTCGCCGGCCTCGACATCCTGCTTCACAGCGACGAGGTCGGCCCCTGCCTGGTCGAGGACGGGGCGCATCGCGCGCTCTATATCTTCAACCACCTGGAATATGATAGCGACACGCTGAAACAGGAATACGACCGCGACATCGCCGCCGGCACGCCGATCAATGTGCCCTGCAACTACTACCCCGGCGACGATCCGTCGCGCACGCCGCTCAACCGCTGGCGCAGCCATGCGCATCTGCTCTACGGCAACTGGCTGTCGGAGATCTACCAGACCACGCCCTACGACATGGACCGGATCGGCATCGAGCGCACCGATCTGCGGGGATGATCCGGTGCCGGCGGCGCGATTGCGCGGCGCCGGCCGAGGCTTCATAGTGGCACGAAAGGGAACGGAGAACGCCGCATGGAGCTGCCATTCGACGGTGCGATCAGCCGGTATTTCGAGACCGGGGCGCCGCCCGACATCCGCGACGCCATCCGTTCCGCCGGCAAGGATCATATCCTGTCGCCCGCCTATCCCCACCGCGAACGGCTGGCGCGCAGGATCTACGAGCGCGATCTCGAAAGGCTGCAGATCGAGCTGGTCAAGCTGCAGGCCTGGGTCAAGACGTCGGGCGCGCGGCTGGCGATCCTCTTCGAGGGGCGCGATGCCGCCGG